>NZ_JBHYCW010000017.1:0-73372 GCF_051861365.1 Sediminibacterium sp.
TTATTGAAATTGGTGATGTTTATTCTGGCTTTTACACTGAACAAACTCACGCCTTAACTAGCAACTTGAATTAATTATCTAAAAATTAGAACTGGTTATTCAACGAGTGCAAATTTCGGCAGACCATTTGCTACGAGGGCTGTTTTAAATATTGGAACAAATGTATTCGAAGACAGGGTAGGAACGGTTATTAATAGTAACTCTATCTCAGACAGATTACCCAACCCTAACCTTAAACCAGAATTATTAAAAGAGTATGAAATAGGCATTGAAGGTAAATTCTTTTCAAGCCGTTTGAATCTTGATCTTACTTTTTATAGAAGAATAGCATCTAATCAAATTCTTGATAGAGAACTTGATCCATCTACTGGATTTACCGTAACCACAATTAATGCCGGCAGTGTTAGAAATCAGGGTATTGAATTAGCACTTGGGTATACTGTTATTAAAAGCAAAAACTGGAGATGGCAGCTTGATGGTAATTACACTTTATACCGCAGCTTAGTGTATGATTTACCAAAAGATGTTAAACAAATAGTTGTTGGCGGATTTACAAATGAAGGTCTTTTTGCAATGGAGGGGCAACCGTTGGGAGTTATTCAAGCAAATTACACACGTAAATACACAGACCCTTCCGGAAAACAAACCAATGCGCGTATTGTAGACGCAAATGGTGATTATGTTTCGAATCCTGAAATCGGTATCATCGGTAATCCCATACCTGATTATAAATTAACAGGTATTTCTACCCTTGATTACAAAGCCATTTCTTTTAGGATGCAGTGGGATTACACAAAAGGTGGGGATATTCTCGCATACACACCTGGTACTCTTGTTGGAAGAGGTTTAACAAAAGATACTGATTTTGATCGTGAACTTCCTTTGATACTACCTGGAGTAAAAGCTGACGGAACTCCAAATGATATTCAAATCAGTGCTTCTAGAGCTTACTTCAATAACTACAGTGGTTTCTTTGGTATGCAAGATCTTATTACATATGATGCTACCGTAATAAGATTAAGAGAAGTGTCACTTGCGTATACTTTACCAGCAAAAGTGATTAAGAAGACTCCATTCGGCACTCTACAAATAGTATTTTCCGGGCAAAATTTGTTCTACTATGCACCTAATATACCCAAATACACAAGATTTGATCCTGAGACTTCTAGTTTGGGGGTATCGAATGTGCGTGGTCTGGAATACTTGAGTGGACCAACATCAAAGCGTTATGGTGCCAGTATTCGTTTAACCTTTTAATAACTGCTTATATGAAATTGAAGATAAAAATTATGACTGTATCCTTAGCAATCGTATTGTTCACGGGCGGTTGTTTTAAAGATAAATTTGATGGGATGTTGAATAACCCCAACACCCCTACTCCCGAGTCTGCTGATGCAGATTTATATTTAAGTGAAGCGCAATTAAACTTTGCCAATTTCTTTAATACAGCATCTTCTATTGGTATGCAGCTCACTCGCTACTTTGTAATGTTCGGACCGACTTATATCAATGCCTACTCACCACAAACATTCGATGGTATTTGGTCTACTGCATACACAGGGGTGATTAAACATGCTAATGCGTTGATTCCTATTGCCGAGTCGCAAAGAAAATTTGTAAATGTGGGGATGGCAAAAATCATGAAAGCATATACCCTTATGACCCTAGTAGATATGTTTGGAGACATCCCGTATATAGAAGCCAATAAGGGTTTTGATAATACAAATCCTGCACTCACTAATGGTAAACTTGTATATGATTCCGTTATTGTTTTATTGGATCAAGCCATCGCTGATCTGAATAAAACTCCTGGGTCATATCCCGGCACTCAAGACCTTTTTTACAATGCGAGCAATGCTCAGGGCGCAGCAAAATGGCGCAAGTTCGCTAAAACACTTAAACTTCGAGTATATCTTCAAACCCGACTTGTAGATAATACAGCAGGAACAAAAATTACGGCACTTGTTAATGAAGGCGATATCATATTAAGTGCTGCTGATGATTTTGAATTTAAATATTCCTCAAAACAGGCAAATCCGAATAGCCGACATCCAAGGTATAATGGAAATTATACAGCCGCAAGGTCTGCGGGAGATTACTTAGGAACTTATTTCTTATGGACCATGGTAAACGAGAAAGGTATCTCAAGTAATATTCCAGCAAATGACCAATCAGATCCTAGACGTCGTTATTATTTTTATCGCCAACGCACTAATTATGCAGATGTAAACGAGAACTCTGCTTCATGTGCATTTGCTGCAGCTCCTGCTCATTATCCAGCAACGATGCCCTATTGTTTATTACAACAGGGATATTGGGGAAGAGATCATGGTGACGGAAGTGGTATTCCGCCAGATGGAAACTTAAGAACGACTGTTGGTGTTTACCCATTTGGCGGAGAATTTGATGCCAATCAGGGAAGTAGTGTTACACTCACTATGGGGGGTAAAGGTGCCGGTATCCAACCTATCTGGCAATCGTCTTACACCGATTTCCTTTTAGCCGAGGCAGTGCTTACCCTCTCTGTTCCGGGAGATGCCAGAAGCCTTCTTTTAAGTGGCGTCAATAAATCTATTACTAAAGTAATGGCTTTCCCTGCCACCATTGGAGTTACACCTTTGGCAAATTTTGTTCCAACGGCAACTCAAATAAGTAATTATACCACAAAGGTTGAAAACTTATATAATAATGCTACCAACACTGATCAGCGCATGGAAGTTCTTGGAAAAGAATTTTATATAGCACTTTGGGGTAATGGAGTTGACGCCTATAACACTTATAGAAGAACTGGGAAACCTGGCAATATGCAGCTAACGCGTCTTGCTTCGCCAGGATCGTATATAAGATCTCATTATTACCCATCCAGTTATGTAAACCGTAATCTGAATGCCAAACAAAAGACTGCAGTTAATTTAAAGGTTTTCTGGGATACAAATCCTGATAATTTTATACGATGATCATCAAATAAGAAATAAATGAAAAAGATAAAAACACATTTAAAGTTTCTGCTTTTTATTGCCCTTTTCTGGTCTTGCCAAAAATCAGGGAATATCTCAGATTTCTCTAATATTGGTATTGGAAGCTATTTAAAGCTTGTTCAGAAGGTAAATGAAATTATGGATGCAACAAATGCTGCAAGTACAGTTAGCATTAAAGTTTCGGGTTATGGAACTGCACCCGAAAAAATAAAAATTTATGTAACTGCGAATGTTAAAACTGCCAGTAAAGCATCCTGGAAATTTATCAAAGAAGTTCCGTATAGTAGCGAAACAACCTTACAAGTTAGCAATTCAGAAATAGCTAAAGCTCTTGGTACTACTGTACAACCAGGTATCACTTATTGGTTGTATAATGAAATCACTACTAAAGATGGAAAAACACAAAGTTTCGCCAATACATTCGGTGAATTCGAAAGTAATCCCAACTATAATATGGCCCTCACATGGAAAGCAGTTGCAGTTTGTCCTTTTGACGCCGCGGCAGCAGCCGGTGTATACAATATTACAACTGATGGCTGGGATGGTGCAGTCGGTCAACAAGCAAACGTTACTGTTTCGGGAGATATAGTTACCGTCACATACCTATTCCCCTTTGCAGCTCCCCCCGGAAGAAATCCGGTAAATATTAAAGTAAACATACAAACAGGTAGTGCAACTGTCAGTCCACAAATTTATGGTAGTTACGGAGCTGCATTCCAAAACTTTACTTGCGAAGGAACCGGGTTTGTTTTTGCCTGTACAGGCTTGATTGATTTAAATTTAACCCACAAACTAGGCGCTACAAACTATGGCACCTACAGAATAACACTTAAAAAGTAAAATACAGACAAAAAGAACTTATTTAAGTTTATTTTCCGCTCAATAGAGGGATCACCTAGTAAGATAAGTGATCCCTTTATCTTTTAAAAGATGTATTACAATGTTTAATGTAACCCATAATTCTATTGACTCTTAAGCAAGAGTCCACTATAATTTTCGATACCCCCTTTTTTGAGATGGATGTATTGTTTTTACAATAAAGTAGTTATGCATGATGATTCATAGGAATTAAATCATAAACTATTTAAACTATTTTAAGCAAAAAATAGTAATATTAGTATTTATATTACTTCTTTCCCGGGTTTCTTCCTGAATGGATGAAATTCTGCTTTAGTAACTTATTTATGCAACCAACTTACAGACTTCATTGTCATAATTTACGTAAATATGTAAAATGATGAAATAATGAGACGGGTTAAAAAAATATGCTCAATACTAAACAACCCATTCATTCTTCTACGGATAGTTATAACTTACTGTTGGATAAATTCAGCCTCAGGTCAATGCCCACCCAATATTGGTTTCGAAAAAGGTAGTTTTGAAAACTGGGTTTCCTTGAAAGGAATTATTAATCCCTCTGGAAATATCAGCATGAATATTGTGAGCCCCGACCCCGAAAACCATGTCATACTAAGTGCTGATAAAGATGGAAAATTATTAGATGAGTATGGAGGCTTCCCTGTTATCAGTCCAAACGGTAGTAGCTATTCTGTTAAACTAGGGATGAGTGCGGGCGGAAGAGATGCCCATGGATTAAATTATACTTTCACAGTTCCAAAAACATCCGGAGATTACAGTATTATTTATAATTATGCGGTAGTATTAGAAAATCCTACACATCAGCCCCATGAACAGCCGTTGTTCAGTGTAAAAGTGTTCAACGTCACAGATAATAAATATGAAAGTTGCGGCTCTTTTCAATTCATTGCTGCAGCAGATTTACCCGGATTTAAACTTTCAAAAGCCGGTCGCCCGAATGTATATTACAAAGACTGGGCTCCTATCACTTTAAAATTACCCAGTTTTGAAGATAAAGTGCTTCGTCTTGAGTTTACAATTAATGATTGCACATTGGGTGGTCATTTTGGGTATGCCTATATTGATATCAATGAAAACTGCACCACGCCTATTACCGGTAATGTATTTTGTACAGATGTTACCAATTTGACCTTAACTGCTCCCTACGGTTTTCAGGGATACCGCTGGTTTACGGAAGACTTTTCTACGAAATTGGGTGAGAAAAACACATTAAAACTCAATCCTGCACCTCCTCAAGGTACCAGATTAGCATTAGAAATTAACCCTTTCCCTAATCAAGGCTGTTTAGATACTTTGTATACCACCATTACCAAATCATTGGATCCATTCGTATTCAATGTAACATCAGATATCGACGCATGTAAAATGCCCGGGTTAGATCTTACCCATTCAGATGTGACCAAAGGCAGTACACCTAATATGACTTACACTTATTTTAAAGATTTTGATGAATCGGTTTTTGTTACAAATCCCAAAGCAATCGTTAACAGCAGCACTTATTATATAAAAGCCAGTAATAAAGCCGGTTGCACAGACACCAAACCAGTTAATGTCGTCATTCGGGAAAACCCTGTTATTCGCATTCCAACTAGTATAGCAGAATGTACTCCCAATATTGTTAACCTACGTGACCCCGCCTTGGTTGCTGGTAATAGATCTGATTTAACTTATAGTTTCTGGGAGGATGTTAATACTATACAACCTTTGTTAAATGCTTCTGCCATTACAAAAACGGGGACTTATTTTATTCAGGCCTCTGATCCGTTTAAATGTTTTACCACACAAGCAATCAATGTAAGTATTACCCCTCCACCATTAGCAGTTGTTAATAATCCATTAGCTTGTGGATCTTTGGCGCTATTTTCTGCGAACATAGCTGTCGGAAGCGATCCTTCCGCAAGTGTTTCCTATTGGACAGATGGTACAGCTACAGTAAACAGATTACCGGAAAGTCATCTTTTTACAAATACCACAAAATTGTTTGTAAAAATTACATCCATCGGCGGATGTTCTGTGATTCGTCCGGCTACTGTTACGATTCATCCTTATCCTGACTTTACCGTCGTAGATCCACACACCGTTAAAATACCTAAGACAATTAATTTGACAACAACGGTTCCTTTTAGCCAAAATTGGATATATACCTACTGGGAAGATAGTGCTGCCACAAAAACTTTATTCAACCCGGAACGAATTATAAAGTCGGGTAAGTACTTCGTGAAAGCCACCAGTAATGAAGGTTGTACGGTAGTTCAACCTATTAATGTAACAATTGATGATGCTGATATTTTGCCTTCAAATATTTTTTCACCCAACGGAGATGGTATTAACGATTATTGGCTCATCCCTTTGATTGAGTATTATCCGGAATCTACGATTGAGATATTTACACGAAATGGACAATCCATTTATCGATCCAAAGGCTATACGCGTGTTTGGGATGGCAGGGCAAATGATGGCAATATTGTTCCTGTAGGTGTTTACTATTATCTCATCAAAGCATCACCAAGGTTAAAACCCGTCTCCGGCACAGTTACTGTGATTTACTAAAGTTATATCCCTAAAGGATTCTGTATTTTTGCTGCATAAGCATAATGCCTTATGGATGTTAAGATAGAAGCGTCATGGAAAGCAGTTCTGAAAAATGAATTCACCAAACCTTACTTTTTGCAAGTTGCTACGCACCTGAAAACGGAAAGGGCTACAGGTGCTGTTATCTATCCGCCAGGGTCTTTAATTTTTAATGCTTTTTTCACAACCCCTTTTGATCAGTTAAAAGTGGTGATCTTAGGTCAGGATCCGTACCACGGTGCCGGACAAGCCCATGGGTTGAGTTTTTCTGTTCCGGAAGGTGTTCCTCCTCCACCTTCATTGGTGAATATTTATAAGGAACTCAATAAAGATATTGGCATGCCCATTCCCAAAACCGGCGACCTCACAAAATGGGCTAAACAAGGGGTATTATTACTCAATGCAGTGCTCACTGTAAGAGCCAACGAACCCGCCAGTCATGCTAAAATTGGATGGATGGATTTTACAGATGCCGTCATCAGAAAAATATCGGATGAAAAAGAAGGCATTGTTTTTTTACTATGGGGAAGGTTCGCACAAGAAAAACAAATATTGATTGATGAAACCAAACACCATGTTCTCAAAGCTGCACACCCTTCTCCTTTTAGTGCCGATAAAGGATTTTTCGGCTGCAAACATTTCAGCAGAACCAATGAGTTATTGATGAAGCAAGGTCTCTCTCCCATCGACTGGAACTTGTCAACTGAAGCAACACCATCATGAAAAAAAAGAACGATACCCCTTTCTGGAAATTAATAGTAGGTAGAATCATGGCAGCCTGGGCACTGATTCTTTTCATTGCTACCATGCTACCGGCTATTATTTTTTATCTCCCTTGTTTTCTCTTGGATGATCCGGTTAAAGCCAGTTGGCATAGACATGTTTCACGCGTATGGATGTGGATCTATTTGCATTTGATCGGATGTCCATTGAAAGTAACCGGAAAAGAACATTTTAACGCACCTACCAATTATGTGATTGTTTGTAACCACAATAGTTTGATGGATGTTCCGGTAAGTACCCCATTCATGCCCAGACCCAATAAGACCATTGCCAAAAAAAGCTTTGCCAAGATCCCACTTTTTGGATGGATCTATACTTTTGGCAGCGTTTTGGTAGATCGAAAAAGTGATGAAAGTCGCAGAAAGAGTTATGAAGAAATGAAAAGAATGTTAGCCATTGGATTAGATATGCTTATCTACCCCGAAGGTACGCGAAACAGAACCCAAGATCCTTTGAAAAGCTTTTACGACGGAGCTTTCAAGCTGGCAGTAGATACCGGCAAACCTATTTTACCCGTCATATTATTGCATACCAAAAAAGTATTACCGGCGAACCTGTTCTTTTACCTCATGCCTCATCATCTTGAAATGCATTTTCTGACACCCGTTTCTACCCAAGGAAAATCTGCCGGTGAACTGAAAGAAGAAATATTTACGACCATGTGGAATTATTATCAGGAACATGCCTGATCCTATCAGAATCCTGAATTAGAAAATACGCGACTTCTATTGATACGCAGATCTCGTAAAATACCTGACTTTGGATTGATCGTGATATTGAAAGAGCGGAATAACCCTATGGGCGTTACATTCACTGATAATTGCCAGCAGTGCATTTCGCGGGTAATAAACATACTGAATTGTTGTAAGCCCCCTTGTGAAATATCATAATATCCAGTACCCCCCATTTTCCATTTATCCGTTAAACTAAAGTCGCCATTGAAGTTAATACTTGAAAACAGTTGTGTTTCAAATCCTGAGAAATCCGGTTTTAATACACGATTAAAATTGAGTGAATAAGATAAATTCAAACTCCAAGGAATATTAAAATCCGTAAACTCAGCAGGATTCGCTCTCGCAAACTGTAATTGTCTTTGTTGTTCATCCGGTGTCATAAAAGGATCAATCGGTATGTCTCTGTCTTTTTCAGTACTGCCATCTTTAGGCTTACTGGTAAAGGAGGTAGATACAGCCAGATTACCACTGGTAATTCTTCCGAATTTTAATTTAGCAGGATCAAATAAAATTCGATTTATCCGGTAACCTTGTCTGTCAACATCATAAGGATCTAGGTTCATCCCTGCTGTGATATTGATATTATCAAACAAAGTACTTCTCGCATAAATATTAAAGTTACCCAATGCAAAACTGTCTGCTAAAAAGTTATAAGACGAGTTGAATCCAAAACCATCAATCAATCTTATTTTTTTCGTTGCCTTTCCTGTGCTATCTGATTTGTCTTTGACTTTCATCTCCAACAAATTGTCGACTCCAAATGAAAGTCCACCAAAAGTACCTTCAGAAAAAGCCCCAATAATACCACCCTCAAATTGTGAGAATCGAAGCACTCGTCCGGTTGTATCCACTTGTGTATTGTAGAAGTATTTCTTTGCCATATCAGGTCGGTAATTGATCGCCAGACTGGGTCTTACTTCATGTCGTATGATTCTGCCGCCATCTTTCGATTTAATATTATAAGTACCGAAAATTCGGGTATTGGCGCTGATCCCAAATGCCATTTGTCTGGCAGTATAAAATCCTTTTTGAGTAGTCGTTTCCACTTTTTTAGCAACACTATCCCAGGTTCTGAAAATACGTTGTCCATACCAACGTTCTTCATAAGATACACTAGGCGCCAATGTCACAGGACCCAGAGATGGCAATGAGAGGGTAATAGGAACATTGTGTTGAGCACCCCATTGTAAGTCATCCAACATACGCCTAAAATTGAAGGCAGTGTCATAAAACGATAATTGATTTTGGAGATTACCACTATACGCCACACCTATTTTTTCATACCACTTGGATTCCCCTACTTGTTCTTTTCGTTGAAACGGATATAAAGTAACGACGTTGAAATTCACCGTAGGTAAGTTCATATTTACCAAACGCGTATTGTTATTCTGGTTGTGGTTGGCATTGACGGAAAGATTGTATTTACCTCTCCAATCTTTCGTATAGTTAACAGATGAACTTAATTGGTTTTGAAAATTCTGCAAAGGATTATTCAATAAGTTTTGATTGAAACGTGTACTACCAAAATTCACGTTGCCCGAAAAGCTGGTACCGGGTCTGGCCCTGCCATCGCGTGTATGTGACCAGTTGATCATAAAAGAACGACTTCTGTTAAATTCCTCTTTAGAAATGCCTCCTCGATTCAGTGCTTTGGTGTTTTGTATGGTCAGATTCAAATTACCCGTGTACGTATAGCGTTTGATATACTTTGAATTAAAGTTGGCCATCCAACCACCATAGGAATAAATATTGGTTCTGGTGGTCAGATCCATGTAATCGCTGATGAGAAAATAATAACCTAAGCCCTCCAATCCCAATCCAAAATCTTCACTGGCAGTAAAAGCGGGTGCCATTAAACCCGACTGTGGACCACGATTGAGTGGAAACAATCCGAAGGGAATACCGATGGGCATGGGTACTCCTTCAAATTCCGGAAAAGCAGCGCTTGAAATACCGAGCTTATTATTCACGATTTTCATTTTGCTGGTTCTAAAAGCAAAATGTGGGGTATCCAAATTACAAGTGGTAAAACGAGCTTTGCTGGCAAAAACCTCGGTTGCACTTATTTTTTTTAGTTTCTGGGCATTCACATAGATCTCCCCCTCCTGAAAAAAAGTATTCTTGGTTAACCCCTTGGCAGTGCGCATATCATAAAAAATGGAATCGCTCACCGATTTCATTTCACCTTGGGTAAATTGAGGTTTACTCATGGGGTTACCGGTAGAATCGAGCGAGCCATATGCTTTCACCATTTGCGATTGCTGATCATAGCGGATGGTTGCCGCTTCCATCTGTAGATCCTTGTACTCAGTTTTAGCTTTACCATATAAAAGAAACTCTTTCGTATCAATAATCAGCACTCCGGAATCAGCAGCTGCGTATTTGATCGGTGCGTCTATAGAATCTTTGGAAATTCGAATGGTATCTATTTTAGATATGGAATCAGGTCGCTGTCTTTTGGCAAGACTATCTGATTTCACAGGTGTGGTATCTAATTTTGGCTTTTCCGGAACCGTATCTATTCGTTGTTGCGTAAAATTTGTGGGGATGGGCGCAGCAGCATTGGCCTGCATAAGAAATGTTAATATGAGCAAATATCCACACGCCACAATAGGAAGCATGGTTTTTGCGTTAATTTTACAGCGTTTGCTCATATTCACTGGACAAAAATAGTGTTTGATGCGTGTAAACCGAACTCTGGGTATAATCCTTTAACGAATTGATATGATGCGTGTTAAATATGCTGCTTTTGTTTTGTTAAGTTTAGGGATCACTTTCTTGAGCGCTTTTACAGGCCCATCGGGCAAACCTCAACAAAAACAGGTGCTCAGAAGAATTATTGTAGACGCCGGACATGGTGGAGAAGATGTTGGCGCAAGGGGGAGATATTCCACCGAGAGTCAAATTTCTCTGGAAGTAGCACTTAAATTGGAAAAAATGCTACAAGCAGCATTACCTGATGTAGAAATTGTGATGACCCGTCGTACCGATATCTTCCATTCTGTTATCCAGAAGGCCGAAATAGCCAATCAAGCCAAAGGCGATCTTTTTGTTTGTATACATGTGAATTCAGCGGCCCCATCCAGACGCAGAGAGTTTGTGGGTTATAAAACCGTAACAGTCAGAAGAAAAGGGAAATCTGTTAAACAAAGAGTTAAGGATTACAAAACCTGGACAACCCCCAATCCGGCCAAGGGTACGGAGACCTATATTTATGGGGTTGATAAAACAGATGAACGTAAAGCTGTGGCGAGTGAAGGACTTGATGAATACTTGGATAGTGTCTCTATTAAGATATTACAGGCCAGAAAAACCTCTGACGCCAATGATCCTACCAAAACCATGTTGGCCAATATCCTCACCCAACAATATTTTCAACGCAGTGCTAAACTAGCGCTTACCATTGAGGAAGAATTTCAAAAAGTGGGACGTATCAGTCGTCAGGCGCAACAGCGAAAAAAGGGTATTTGGGTATTACAGGCAGTGAATATGCCTGCTGTTTTGGTAGAAACGGGTTTTATCTCCAATCCTGAAGAAGAAGACTACCTGAATAGTGAGCAAGGTCAGATTGAAATTTGTGAAGTCATTACCCGATCCATTCGCTTGTATAAATACTCGCTCGAAAATCAGGTAGGCATCAGTTCAGGTGCCGGCTCCCGAAAATAAGTTCACTTTAACATCGTACGAAAAGCAATAGCACAATAAACCTTAGTTTTGTGGTATATGAAGATATCGAACGAAACAAAAGTGGGTGCCCTTACAGCTGTGGCTATCACCTTACTGATACTTGGCTTTAATTTTCTGAAAGGAAAAACACTCTTCAAAACCGGTAATATTATTTATGCAAAATATACCGATACCAAGGGAATCATGGTATCAAATGGTGTGTTTATCAACGGCTTTCAGGTGGGTTCTGTATATGATATTGAAAACGCAGATAAAAATCTGTCTGCCATCGTAGTGGCCATCAAATTAAAAGATAACTACAATATCCCGGCTAATTCCATAGCCAGCATCAAAGAAAATCCCTTGGGTAATGCCAGTATTACTATTGCGTTAGGTGATGCTGCTACTTATGTAAAATCCGGCGATACTATTTTAACGGCTTCCAATGCAGGTCTCTTGGGAGATCTAATGAATAAATTAGGCCCGGTTGGAGATCAAATCAAAGCCACTGTTGGCTCTTTGGATGCAGTGTTAAAAAACATCAATACTATTTTTGACCCTGCTACCAAGAATAACTTGCAGGAAGTGATCGCCAATATCAATAAGACCACCGCCAGTCTTGTAGTATCTTCTGCTTCTATTCAAGCCATGCTTAACCAGCAAACAGGTGCCATCACCGCTTCAATGAACAATGTCAACAGTTTCACCAAAAATCTGGCTGATAACAATGATAAAGTCACCAGAATGTTAGGCAATGTTGAAAAGACAACAGAAAACCTTTCCAAAGCTGATATTGATGGAACCGTTGCTCAACTAAAAAACTCAATTGAGACCCTTAATACCATATTGGGTAAAATGTCTTCGACTGATGGTTCCTTAGGAAAATTATTGAATGATAAAGCGCTGTATGATAATCTTACCAATACGGTAAGAAGCGCCAATATTCTGATGGACGATCTACGTGTTCATCCCAAACGATATGTCAATATTTCTGTCTTTGGTAAAAAAGACAAAACAGGTCCGCTCATGGCACCATTGGATTCTACTAAGGCCAAACAGTAATGCAAAAAAGGGTTTATTATATCTACGTGTTTTTGTGCGGGATACTCATGCTTAGCAGCACAACAAGTTATGCCCAGCAACAAGATACTACTACTCAACCGGGAGCCGGACAATTACTTGAGTTTCTAAAAGCCGACAGGAATAATATTAAAAAAATTGACAGCAATCAATTCATCTCCTACGCAGGTAATGTAAAGATCAAACAAGGAAAAACACTTTTTTATGCAGACAGTGCTGTCGTAAATCCGGTAACAAATATTTTTGAAGCTTTTGGCAATATTCATATCAATGATGCCGATAGCGTTCATACCTACGCACAATACTTGAAATACCTGGCAAAAGAAAAACAGGCATTCCTCAAAAAAAGAGTGAGACTTACAGATGGAAAAAGCACGCTTACCACTGATGAATTGGAATATGATGTTACTGTAAAAATTGGCACTTACTTAAAGGGCGGAAAAGTAGTGAATGAAAAAACAACACTCACCAGTACAGAAGGATATTATTATGGTGATACAAGAGATATCATTTTCAAGAGAAAAGTGAGATTGGTAAATCCTGATTATAAAATTGATACTGATACACTTCAGTATAATACCGATACTGAAATCACGACATTTACTAGTCCTACAACGATTCGCAATGATAAAAAATTGGTGATCAAAACCAGATCAGGATATTATGACCTAAAAAATAAACGAGCGGAATTATACAAACGTCCGGTCATTGATGACAGCACTTATACCATGACCGCAGATGATATGGCATTGGATAGTATCAGCGGCTTGAGTGAATTCAGGGGAAATGCTGTGTATCGTGGCAAGGATTCTACGAAGGGTTTTGATATGATTGCCAATAATATCAAAACCAATAACAAAAAGAACTCTTTATTAGCTACCCAAAGTCCATTGTTGTTATTGAAACAAGATCGTGACTCTATTTACATCGCTGCAGACACTTTTTATTCGGCTAAACTTTCTGATTTATTAAAAATTAAAAATGTACCCCGTGTAAGAGACAGTATTGATTTCACATTTTTAATAGGCAGCACTAAGGAAGATAGTACCGATAAATATTTTGAAGCTTATTATAACGTAAAGATATTTTCAGACTCCATGCAAAGTGTGGGTGATAGTTTGTTTTACGCTTTGAAAGATTCAGTATTTAGATTGTTTAAGTCGCCCGTGGTTTGGGCGCAAGCCAATCAAGTAACAGGTGATACCATTTATATGTATCTAAAGAACAGCAAACCTGAGCGTTTGTATGTATTTGAGAATGCGATGGCTTTGAGTCAGGTAGATAGTACGATCTATTTCAATCAAGTGAAAGGTAATACCATCAATGCATACTTTGATACCACGGGACAAATACAATTTCTGCGATCGAAAGGCAACTCTGAGAATGTGTATTATGCTACTGATGAAGGAGGACATTTTATCGGTGTCAATAGAAACAGTTCGGATGTAGTTGAGATCCGATTTGCTGATGGTAAAGCCAAACGCGTATTATTGATCAATGGTGTTGATGGAACGATGTATCCAATGCGACAAGTCAATCATGAAGATTTGAAACTCAGAAACTTCAAATGGCTTGATAATTTGAGACCAAAAAGCAGGTATGATATCTTGTCATCGCAATAGCCCTTCCCTCCTTTTTTGTAATTTGCGGTATGATCTTGCCGAAACTTGTTCATACGCGTTTGATTCATCCCCTCAGACAATTTATTCATGATAGCCGTGCTATTGGAATTACTTTGTTGGTCTGCACTGCAGTATCCTTGCTTGCTGCCAACTGGGGCGATTGGGGTGAAGCATACAGAAGTATGTGGAATATCAGCTTTGATGGAACCAATGGACATCATGCACATATAGGATATTTATCATTACCCAATTCGCCGCTACTCATCATCAATGATGCGTTGATGGCTGCTTTCTTTTTTTTGGCAGGTATGGAAATAAAAAGGGAATTGGTTTGTGGTGAGTTAGCATCTATTAAAAAATCAGCTTTACCTGTATTTGGTGCTATTGGAGGCATGTTGGCACCGACTTTATTCTTTGGCTTATTCAATAAGGGAACGCCTTATATGGAGGGATGGGCTGTACCTACTGCAACTGATATCGCATTTACTTTAGGAATAGCTTCCTTATTAGGTAAACGAGTACCCGTTGCTTTAAAAATATTTTTGACCGCACTGGCCATTATTGATGATCTCGGAGCGATTGTGGTAATAGCACTTTTTTATGGCGGTGAAATTGCCATTGGATATTTGATCGGAGTTGCTTCCATCATTACACTGTTATGGTTTCTCAACAAGAAAAAAATTCCATTTGGCATTGTACATTGGTTATTGGGCATTTTGCTTTGGTATATGATGTTCAACTCAGGTATCCATGCCACAGTTGCAGGCGTCATCTTTGCCTTCATGGTTCCGGTAAAAAACCTAGAAGCTTATGAGTTGAAATTTCATACACCGGTATACTTTATCATCATGCCCATTTTCGCATTGGCCAATACTGCTATCGGATTTCCTACAGATAGTTTAAGTGCACTGAATAGTTCACTGAGTTGGGGTATCATTATGGGATTGTGTATCGGGAAACCGGTAGGTATAACAGCAGCTTGTTATTTTCTAGTATCCAGAAAACTGGCAGAACTTCCTTCAGGTACCAATTGGATGAAAATGATCGGCGGTGGATTATTAGCCGGCATCGGTTTCACCATGAGTATTTTCATCTCCACCCTTGCATTTAATAATCCCGCAGAACAAGACATCGCTAAAATATCTGTTCTACTGGCCTCACTCATTGCGATGTTAGCAGGATATGTTTGGCTAAGAAATAGTAAATAAAAAGTAGAAAACAAGGAACAGGAAACAAAAAACAAGTTACAAGAAAGGTACAAGACACAATAGACAAAAGACAAGAAAGATCGAATGTTCAAGGAGCAAGAAATTCAGCAAACTTGTACATTGGCTCTTGAACCTTTCTTGTTCCTTGTTTCTTGTTCCCTGATTCTTCTTTATTTCCTATCCTTCTTTCTCCATCATCAAATAAGCTTTGATGAATCCATCAATTTCGCCATCCATAACCGGACCTACGTTTCCTACTTCATAGTCGGTACGATGGTCTTTGATCATTTTATAAGGATGGAACACATAGCTTCGGATCTGACTACCCCATTCAATTTTTTTCTTATTAGCATTGGTAGCATTCATCGCTTCCTGACGCTTGCGTAATTCTTCTTCATACAATCGACTCTTTAACATCTTTAAAGCCAATTCACGGTTCTCACCTTGTGTTCTGGCTTGCTGACATTCTACAATGAATCCGCTTGGAATATGTTTCAAACGAACGGCCGTTTCTACTTTGTTAACGTTTTGTCCGCCACTACCTCCACTTCGGTAGAATGCCCATTCCAAATCGCCCGGGTTTACATTGATCTCAATACTATCATCAATCAAGGGATAAACGAATACAGAGGCAAAAGAAGTATGTCGTCGAGCATTGCTATCAAACGGAGAGATACGTACCAATCGATGAACACCGCTTTCCGCTTTCAAAAAGCCGTAAGCAAAATCTCCATCAAACTGAAGGGTTGCACTTTTGATACCGGCACCATCTCCTTCTTGAAAATCTAATTCTGTTACCTTCCAACCTTGCTTATCGCCATACATTCGATACATACGCAATAGCATCTCTGCCCAATCTTGACTTTCTGTTCCGCCTGCACCTGAATTGATCTGAACAATTGCCGGTAATTCATCTTCAGGCTTGTTGAGTGTGCTCTTGAATTCAGCATCTTCAATAGCTGCTAAAGCTTGTTCATAGGATTGTTTGGTTTCTTCTTCACTAGCATCGCCTCCCTTCCAGAAATCAAATAACACAGCGAAGTCTTCTACTGCAGTCTCTACTTGTTTATAGAGTCTGAGCCAGTACTCATTCACTTTAATTTCTTTCATGATGGCCGTAGCGCGGGTATTATCATCCCAAAAGCCCGGAGAGAGAGAGAGTTGTCGATCGGTATCTACTTTATAATTACGATTATCGACGTCAAAGAAACCTCCTCAGGACCACCACACGGTCCCTCATACTCTTAATTTGTTCTTGTGTCATGTTTGATCTGTGATTTTTTGATCTGTGATTTTTTGATCTGTGATTTTTTGATCTGTGATTTTTTGATCTGTGATTTTTTGATTTCTTTATAAACATTCGTTCAAATCAAGAAATCAAAAAATCAAGAACTCAAAGATCAAAAACATAAGCCTCATAAGCCGGATTCTGTTCCTACACCATCATTTATCTAGCCCCTGCATTACTGCAGGGATCTTGCTGCCTACCCTGGAATCCTTCCGTCTCGCCTAAGGCGAGATCGAAATCGAACGAGCCGCTCTCAAAGACTCCTATACATGGCATTACAGCACCCAAGGTTTACCCTTCTGTCTTGTTACCAATACAGAACGTGAGCTCTTACCTCACATTTTCACCCTTACCCCCATCTCGCCTGAGGCGAGACTGAGACGGTTATTTTCTGTGGCACTTTCTCTCTCCCATTCGCCTTAGGCGAATGGGGGGCCGGCTATTCACCGGTGGGTTGCCCTATGCTGTCCGGACTTTCCTCCCCCACAGTACTGTGGGGGCGATGGTTCGGGCTTATGCAATGCAAAGTTAACTTAAAACGAGGTGAGGGGCAAACAATTCAAAAGTCAAAATGCAAAAGTCAAAAATCAAAACACCCTTTTTGACTTTTGCATTTTGACTTTTGATTTTTCAATCAATACTGAAAAAACACTTCCGTAGCCCCATACCCAAATCTGGGATCATATTGATTGATGAAATGCTTTACTTCTTTTTTGGTTTTGAGAATGTCATGTATTTCTTCCCTTAAACGCCCCTTTCCTACGCCGTGAATAACAATCAATGAAGGTTGACGATGGGCAATGGCCAGATCAAACCATTTTTCAAATTCAGACAATTGAATGCCGATGATCTCGATATTACTGAGATGATCGTATTTGTCTGTCAACTTTTCAATGTGAAGATCAATCACCGATCTTGCGGGAGGTAAATGTTGACGCACTTTGGATGCATCATAAATTTTATAACCCTTATTGGACAATTTAGATAGATCTACATAATCTTCAGCTTCATTCTTCTCAGGATATTCTTTAAACAGCTGATAAGAAAAAGTAGGTTCATTATTTTCTTTCAAGGCTTCAATCCGTTGAAAGATTTGCTTAGGTTTTAGTTTTAGTTGTGCTTCATAGTGAGCAGCTTTCCCTTTTTGGGGTGAGAGTAAGGAGAAATCAATAGCGAATGATGGACTATCATTTACTGCTTCAAAATCAATATCGTGTAGATAAAAATCGTGAAAGCCCTGTACCTGATTCACCAATTCAAAATTCAGATCATTCAAAAAGAATTGTTTGTAGGTAAATTGATAAGCATCCGGTGTTTTATTTACCAAATGCACTTTCAGTAACTCTACTACTTCATCATTAAAATCATCCAATGCAAATTTGGGAATGAAAGATAGCCATACCCCATCCGCTACTTGTATTTGATTGGGTTTGGGTTTTTCCTTGGGAACCTGATCGATGTATTGTTTGGGAGGAAGTTTTTTTTCCGGTTCCTGTTTCTTTTTAGTGAAGCGATAGAAATATGGAAAATCGATCTGATCCATGTAAGCCGGGAACTTCACACCCCTCACTTCAATCATGACCATTTTGTCATTGATCAATTCAATCACCTTTCCTTCTTCATTGCTGTGCAATACGATAATATCATCACCAACCTGGTACTTCATGTCTCACAAAATTTCGCTGCAAAGTTAATCAGATTCGATCAGGATTCGGTATTCAATCTACTGCGTTTGCGCCCGTATAAGAAGTAGATCGATAATCCAATACCCATCCAAATAAAGAACCATAACCAACTTACGGCAGGTATTTCGATCATCAGGTATAAGCAACACAAAGCTCCTAGCACCGGTATCAATGAATGATTCTTCAGAAAACTATACACAGCAGTAACCAAAGCAATCAATACAAAGACGAGGAATAATATTTCTTGATAGCCTTCTGATCCTATATTCTGAAAAGCAGCCATGATACGATCCCAAGAAAAATAAACGAATACTGCCACCAATGCAGGAATCAATAATTTACCATTGATATAAGGCAATGTAAAGGCATTGCTTCCTTTGGCTTTTGCGATACGTGGCAGTGCCAGTACACCAAAACATACCAACACAAAAGCGAATAAAGTGCCGATACTGGTAAGGTCTGTCATAGTACCACTAGACATAAACAATGCAGGCACACCCGCCATTAAACCGGTTAAAATCGTTGCAAAAGAAGGTGTTTGGAATTTAGGATGTACTTGTGCGAATTTCTTTGGCAACAATCCATCCCTACTCATACTCATCCAGATACGTGGTTGTCCGAGTGCGAATACCAACAATACACTGGTGGTAGCGACTACCGCACTGATGGATATGATATAACCGATCTTATTCATTTTAAGCTTATCAAATACATAAGCCAAAGGATCATCTACTTTCAGTTCACTGTAATGCACCATACCTGTTAGTACCAGCGCAATCAAAATGTACAAGCCGGTACAGATCAACAATGAATAGATCATGCCTTTAGGCAGATCTCTTTGTGGATTTTTACATTCTTCTGCAGTAGTAGAAATGGCATCAAAACCTATATAGGCATAGAACACAGCGGATACTCCTGCTAATACCCCACCAAAACCATTGGGCATAAAAGGAGTCCAGTTATCTGTGTCTACATAAAAGAAGCCCATTACGATCACAAAAATGATCACCCCAATTTTGAACATCACCATGGCGTTGGTACTCTTCTTGCTTTCTTTAATACCGATATATGCCAAAACAGTAATCAGCGCTACAATCATAAAAGCAGGAATATTAATAATCATCTTCCATCCTCCCAGTACAGGGGCATTTATAATGGCATCATATCCCATTCTGGCATGATTGGTCATGCTCTCTAATGTCTTTCCTTCCGCCATACCTTTCATTGCTTCCTCATAACCCAATTGCGCATTCGAAGCATTGGTGGCGAGCCAGCCGGGTAGGTGAATACCAAATCCTTCCAATAGATTATTAAAATATCCGCTCCAACTAATGGCCACAACGATATTACCAATCGAATATTCAAGTATCAATGCCCAACCAATGATCCAAGCGATCACTTCACCAAAAGAAACATAGGCATAAGTATAAGCACTTCCGGCGATGGGAATTCGACTCGCGAATTCCGCATAACAGAGGGCGCTAAAGCCACAGGTGATGGCCGTAATGACGAATAAAACAGCAATCCCGGGTCCGCCATTATATGCAGCAGTACCTATGGTTGAAAAAATACCCGCGCCAATTACAGCGGCAATACCCATAAATGTAAGGTCACGTACCCCCAGTATTTTTTTTAATCCGGTACCATGACCATCTGTATGACCTGCCGCGGCTTCTGCCGCAATTTTATCGATGGATTTTCTTCTGAATAAAGAAGCTGACATGCTCGTTGGTTTTGGTATAAAGCAATCTGAACAGATACAAATGGTTGATCACAATTTGTATCGATGACAAGATAAATGAATCCTGTTAATATTCGCGCTGTATCAGGAAATTAGCCAGTTCTTGCAGGGGTTCCTTACGAACAGACCGAACAGCAATGGCTTCCAGATGATGTAAAGCGGTTTGGAGATATTTATCTTTTAATTCTTTTGCCCAGTCATCAATATTGCAATCACGGAATATCTGTAGCACCTGTTCCACTTTATCCGGAGGGTTTTGCTGCATCAACTGAAACAGTCTGTTTTTTTGCTCAGTATTGGCAACTTCCAATGCATGCAACATCAGAAATGTTTTCTTATTCTGACGGATATCTCCACCTACATCTTTTCCAAATTTTTCCGGGTCACCAAAAGCATCTAAATAATCATCTTGTACTTGGAAAGCGATACCCAGATTCTTGCCAAACTCATACAGGTGTTTACAATTGCCTTCACTGGCACCACCAATGATGGCTCCCATTTCCAAACTGGCTGCTAATAACACAGATGTCTTCAAGCTGATCATATGAATATAATCATCCAGTGATACTGAACTACTTTGTTCAAAGTCCATATCCATTTGCTGTCCTTCGCAAACCTCTCTTGCGGTTTTATTAAAAAGATGGATGATGCGATGCAGGTATTGGGGTTGTATTTTATTCAAATAATCATAGGCTTTGATCAGCATCACATCACCTGCTAATAAAGCTGTACTCAATCCGTATTTCATGTGTACAGTTTCCATCCCCCTACGAAGGGGTGCTTCATCCATGATATCATCATGAATCAATGTGAAATTGTGAAACAATTCAATTGCAGTGGCCAGTTCAAAACTATCGGGATGGATCTCATCGAATAATTCATTTCCCATCAAACACATCACAGGTCTGATTCTTTTTCCACCCCATGATAAAAAATATTCATTGGGTTCGTATAAACTGGCCGGCTGCTGAGGAAAGTGTCTGACCGCAAAATGGTCAGCAAATTTTGTTACTAAATCTTTAAAACTGTGCATAGTACAAACCTAAATATAAAACCAAAAGTAACCTTAACTATTCCTTCCGGAATCACAGGATTATTTTTGGCACGATTTTATCTTATACAGACAAAAACACTGTTATGAAAAAGATAGTTCTGTTAACCCTTATCATTTTTGCTGCCAATGCAGCGATGTCTCAAAGTACCGGATCCACTTACAAAACAGCGTTAGGTGTAAAAGTATATCCCGGAGCCATTAGTATCAAGCATTTCACAAAAAGCAATGTGGCACTGGAAGGACTTGGATATATCTCCAATGATGGTTTTCGTTTAACGGGTTTATATGAGTACCATGGCGATTTTACCGGTGTGGAAGGATTGAAATGGTATATAGGTGGTGGTGCTCACCTTGGCGTATGGAGTGACAACTGGCGCAATCGTTATCCCACACGTAATGATGGTTTAGCCATTGGCGTGGATGGTGTATTGGGTGTTGATTACAAGATCAAAGGCGCTCCGTTGAACCTTAGCTTCGACTGGCAACCTTCCTTCAATTTTATCGGATACAACTACTTTGAAGGTGGCTGGGGAGGAATTGGGATTAGATATACTTTTTAAATAAAAAACAGAGGAATATGAAATAAGAAATCAGAAAATAAACATTACTTTCTGATTTCTTATTTCATGTTTCTTATTTCTCGGTTTTATTAAACAAGCTTTCTACAAAAGCATGTTTATTAAAAATAATCAGGTCATCAATTTTTTCTCCTACGCCGATATACTTAACAGGGATTTTAAATTGATCAGCGATTGCAAGTACAACGCCGCCTTTGGCCGTTCCATCTAATTTGGTAATAGATAATGCAGATACTTCTGTCGTAGCAGTAAATTGTTTGGCTTGCTCCAATGCATTTTGTCCGGTAGAGCCATCCAATACCAGCATCACTTCATGAGGAGCATCAGGAATTACTTTTTGGATCACACGTTTGATCTTACTGAGTTCATCCATCAGGTGCAGTTTATTGTGTAAGCGACCGGCGGTATCTATGATCACTACATCGGCATTACGCGCAACAGCACTTTTCACGGTATCAAATGCAACGGCACTGGGATCAGAACCCATGGCTTGTTTAACGATGGGCACACCTACTCTTTCACTCCAAATGGTCAATTGATCAACAGCTGCTGCACGAAAAGTATCAGCGGCACCTAAGACTACTTCCTTTCCTGCTTTTTTATAATTGTGAGCGAGTTTTCCGATGGTGGTGGTTTTACCAACGCCATTTACGCCTACTACTAATATTACATAAGGCTTTCTTCCTTCGGGGATTTCGAAATCCTGATAAGAAAGCTCAGGAGCATCCACAAGAATAGCTGCGATTTCTTCTTGTAGAATTTGATTGAGTTCAGCAGTATTCACATACTTATCTTGCTTCACTCGTTTTTCAATTCTTTCAATGATTTTGATCGTGGTATCAATTCCTACATCCGCACTTACCAGAGCTTCTTCCAAATTATCGAGCACTTCATCATCTACCGTGGTTTTTCCGGCTATTGCTTTGGTAATTTTAGAGAAAAATCCTTCTTTGGTCTTTTGTAATCCCTCATCCAGACTCTCTTTTTCTTTCTTCCCGAATAATTTATCAAACAAACCCATGATACCTTGTTTTAAGGATGCAATTAAATACAAAAAGCCTTCTCGTAAAAGAGAAAGCTTTTAATATGATAAGGTCAGAACGATTATTTCTCTGACATGAAGTCTTTTACCTTGTCTTTGTGTACAATAGCTTCTTTGAAGGTGTATGCACCTGTCTTTGGGCTACGTACCGCTCTGATTACTTTAGTCCAGTTCTTAGCTTCAGCGGCTGCTTTCTGGTCTTTTACTTTCGCGTTTTTGGAAGCTGCTTTTGCCATGATTATTTGATTTCTTTATGAACGGTTACTTTTTTCAAAATCTGATTGAACTTTTTCAGTTCCATACGCTCAGGCGTATTTTTCTTGTTTTTGGTAGTGATATAACGGCTAGTGCCTGGCAGACCAGTGGTCTTATGCTCAGTGCATTCCAAAATCACCTGTACCCTGTTACCTTTCTTTGCCATTGTATTAGGTAGTTTTTTCTTTTTGTTAATTAGATCTTAGCGCCTTGGGCTCTCATTTCTTTGATCACAGTTGCCAAACCATTCTTGTTGATGGTTCTTAAAGCATCAGTTGAAACCTTCAGGGTTACCCAACGGTCTTCCTCAGCAAAAAAGAAACGCTTCTTTTGTAAATTCGGTAAAAAACGACGCTTGGTCTTAATGTTTGAGTGTGAAACACTATTTCCTACGATCGGCTTTTTTCCAGTAACCTGACATACTCTTGCCATGACTCAATTTTTTTCGGGACGGCAAAGGTAGGGAAATGCTCCAAAATATCCATACGAATTTCTCTTTTTTTAATGAATTTGTTCACAGTTTCCGTAAAAATTTCATTTGGAAGTAATTTTTGAGGCTGGTTTTCCACATTTCCTCACCCCTCCACCCAAATTTTCAAAAAAAATTCTGTGACCTTCTGCGCCCTCAGTGGCAATAAATGCCACAGAAAGCACTGAAAATCACAGAAATAGGGATTATAATCTGATGATGTCTCCGAAGAAGACCGCATTCATGAATAGTTTGGAAGTTCCCAACCAGAAGGCTCTGAAATTGAGATTATCGACCATGGAAATTACTTTTCCCCGGCCTACTGCATCGATGTTGATAGCAGCACTTTTCTTAACCACTTCTTTATATCCACGGTACAAATACCCGCTTTGCAAAGGATTATCGGTATACATCACCGGTGAATCATATGGGTTATTATTCTGATCCATGAATAAGGTATTCGATTTAAAAATGGTTACCGACGGTTGGCGGTAACCATAGGCCAATGGATGGGTAAGATCTAATTGTGCTTCAAATAAGGAACCAGCCATATCTTTTGCACGCATTTCATCTGAACGGAGATAATAAGGCAATTGTAAAGTTGTATCTCTTTTTTCCTCCGCATTTCTGAAGATCACTTTGGTAAATCCATTGGCAGCAAGCCATTTGGTAGCATCTTCTGTAGCTACCAAGGTTCCACCAGCACTTATCCACTCTTTTAATTTATCCTGAGCAGACTTATTCAAATTGTTATAAGAACCCGAAGGCATGATAATCACGTTGTATTTATCGGCATTGATGGAATTAAAGCGATCTACATCCACAATACTCACGGGTATATTGTATCGGATATCGATCATGTGCCATATTTCTCCCACATCTGTAGCACTGGTGCCATTGCCACCAAACATCATAATTTTCGGTTGTTTTACATTGTTGAAACTGGCACTTCCCAGATCGATTCCACCAGTAGCCAAACCAGTTGGCAATGCAAATAACTCAACACCACTAATTTCAGCTTCTTTGGCGATCATAACAGCCAGTTCTTTCCCTTTTAGTACCTGTGTTGCCGCAGGTATTACAATAGTACCATATTCAAAAGATTCTTCCTTACCATCTACCATCATTTTGAATTTCTGCGTGGCTACCTTAGCCTTGATACCTTTTGCCTGTAATCCATATAATACTTTAGGCGCATTATAATCATCCCAGCGAAAAGCATAGGCAGCGGCATTCGGTAACGAATTCATAATGGGGATACTTAATGGTACTCCATTTATTACTTTAACTCCAAGCAATTGATCGTAGCTGGTTTTAACCTCTGCAGTTGGCATACCAAATGCCAGTGACATGGTCCAGGCGGTTACATCATAGAAAAGACTGTCTTTATACTCAAATGTTTTTTCAAAAACAGTTTTAATGATTTTGAATTGTTGCTGATTGGCAGGAATAACAAAGGACTTACCCGCTTTAAATTGTTTACCATCTGCCACATAATCCTGTTTAAGGCTGAAGATATCTACCTGATGGCGTAACAGCATTTCAATAAAGATTTTTGTACGGGTTCGATCATACTGATCACCAACTACAAAAGCTTTGACAGGATAAGCTGCGGATTCTTTTTCCACTTCTTTATAAAAATCACGCTGGTATTTCAACATATCCACCCGCAACTGTTTTGCAGCTTCTAAAGTAGACAGTGCTGCGGTAAACTGGTTGCGTACAGCAAATGGAAAAGTGAGCAATCCATTTTCCGTATCTTGCGCATGTCCGCGACTACTTGCTTGTTCAAAAAGAATACCTACTCCTCCGTTGATATCAGGATAAGTAGACCCTTTCCCATAATAAAAATCATCATAACCTTCTTTCGTAAAATACAAAGAGCCGATGCTATCAAAGAATTTAGCGTGATAATTTCCGATAGCAGCTGTTAATTCCTGATTCTTTGCCGGCGTATTCGGATTCACCCTTGATGGCACACCGGGTTGAAAAAAGAATGAAGCATTACTACCCATCTCATGATGGTCTGTCAAAATATTCGGCTTCCACTGATGAAACAATTGTAAGCGATTCTGACTTTCTCTATGTTGTGCGGGTAACCAATCACGGTTCAGATCAAACCAATAATGATTGAATCTTCCACCCGGCCATACTTCATTGAACTCTCTAGCTTGCGGATCAGATACCAAGGTCTGACTCTTGTGCATATTTGCCCAGGTTGCAAAACGATTCAATCCATCCGGATTAAAAGAAGGGTCTAGCAAAATCACTGTTTTGTCTAATAAAGCATCTACTTCCGGGCCTTGCGCGGCAGCTAAATAATAGGTGGTCAATAAGGAAGCATTAGAACCACTGCTCTCATTACCATGAATACTATGACCAATCCAAACAACAGCAGGCATTTCATTCAGATTCAGGTTTGCAGATTGATTGGTCTGTGTTAACTGCAGATGCTGTTGACGTATTTGTTCTAGATTTTGATGATTTTTTGGAGAAGTGATGATCAATGCCAATTGTGAACGTCCTTCATAAGTAGTACCCAATTGCTGTAAAGTCACACGATCTGAAGCAGCATCCACTGCTTTCATATAATTCACCAAACGATCATGTGTAACATGCCACTCTCCCACTTCATGACCAATTATGGAAGCGGGTGTAGGAATTGACGGATTGTACCGTACATTTTTAGGTAAGTAGTAATCTAAATTCTGAGCCTGCACACCAATAGTCAGTAGCAGGACAACAGCAAAAAGCAAGTTTCTCATAATGGCTATTTAAGTTGCCTAAGATAGGAAAAACAAAAAAGCCATTCATGAATTGAATGGCCTAATAGGTGAATACAAAAAGAAATCAGATCAATTGCATGATCATCACTTTTGGATCCACATAAACAGTATCATGATCGAAGTCCAATTTCATTCGCCACTTCTGCATGGTGACGGCACCTATGACTGCTTCTTCAGTCAAACCGGGCACCACTAAAAATTCATCACTGACCATTACTTCATTAATATAAAATTCAAGTCTCGCCACATAGGTTACTTCTATACGATGACCTTCACTGGCGGTAGTGATATACCGAGATGATGGTAATTTGTCCTTATTGGCTATACTATCGATGTGGTCAGGATGTATACAAGATAAATTAGCTCCACTATCAAAAAGAGTGTACAATGTCTGTTCTCCTTTCGAGCCAACAAATAAAAGCGGTAGTTTAATGACTGACATATAGAAAAGTTATTGTCATGCTAATGTACTATTCATCGGCATGAAAACAACCCTTCTAAAAAGATTTGCGGGAAATACGGTAAGACAATTCGCACTAGGCGAATTATGCATACATTTCTTCTCTCAATTCCTTCACACGCTTATCTTCCATGTACTCATCAAATGTCATCAAACGATCAATGATACCTTTAGGTGTTAGCTCAATGATACGATTGGCAACCGTTTGCATGAATGTATGGTCATGAGAAGTCAGCAACACGATTCCGGGGAAACTGATACAACCTTCGTTGAAGCTCTGAATACTTTCCAGATCCAAGTGGTTGGTAGGCTGATCCAATACAATTAAATTCGGATTCTGCAACATCATTCTACTTACCATACAACGTACTTTCTCTCCTCCACTCAATACATTGGTCTTCTTCATGATATCATCCCCACTAAACAACATCTTACCCAAGAATCCACGAATGAATGGCTCATCAGCATCTGTTACATGTGATGGAACAAATTGACGCAACCAATCCATCAGGTTTAACCCTTCTGTAAAAAATTCATTATTCTCTACCGGCAGGTATGCTTTTGTAATGGTGGTTCCCCACTCATACTTTCCGCCATCTGCTTGTATTTTTTCATTGATGATTTCAAAGAAACTGGTTACTGCCAATGGATCCTTACTTATAAAAGCTATCTTCTCTCCTTTATTGATACTAAAGTTCACTTTATCAAACAACACACGTCCATCTACTGCTTTTTTCAGATTCTCCACATTCAATATCTGGTTACCCACTTCACGTAAGGGCTGAAAAATGATACCCGGATATTTACGATTCGATGGTTCAATTTCTTCAATCGTTAATTTTTCCAAGGCTTTCTTTCTGGATGTAGCCTGCTTACTTTTCGATGCATTCGCAGAGAATCGAGCAATGAAGTCCAATAAAGCCTGACGCTTCTCTTCTACTTTTTTGTTCTTATCGTTGATCTGTCGACTCATCAATTGTGATGACTCGTACCAGAAAGTATAGTTACCCGTAAACACTTTGATCTTTGAGCGATCCACATCTGCAACGTGTGTACAAACTGTATCCAGAAAATGTCGGTCGTGACTCACCACCAATACAATATTCTCATAGTCGGCTAAGAAATTTTCTAACCATCCGATGGTTTCGATATCCAGACCGTTGGTAGGTTCATCCAATAAGAGGATATCAGGATTTCCAAACAATGCCTGCGCCAATAACACACGCACTTTCATGTTGGATGGGATATCTTTCATCAGACTGTTATGCATGTCGTCTTTGATTCCCAAACTACTTAATAAGGTAGCGGCATCACTTTCAGCGGTATACCCACCCATTTCACCAAATTCGGCTTCCAACTCACCGGCACGGATACCATCTTCTTCAGAAAAATCAGCTTTGGCATAAATGGCTTCACGCTCATGCATGATATCCCACATTTTTTTGTGGCCCATCAACACGGTATTGAGAACAGTGCATTCATCAAACTCAAACTGGTTTTGTTTTAAGAATGACATACGTTCACCGGGGGTAATCTCAACGGATCCTTTATTGGGTTCAATTTCTCCGCTCAATATTTTGAGAAAAGTTGATTTACCGGCTCCATTGGCACCAATTACACCATAACAATTCCCTTTTATGAAATTGATATTTACTTCATCGAACAATACCCTTTTACCATAAGCCAGGGTGATATTTCTTGCACTGATCATTGCTTGCTTTGTTTTTCAGGCGGCAAAATTACGGTGAAACAATGGATTTATCTTTGTTTTTCCTAAAGCCTTCTTAGGCAACAAAAAGGGGCTGTCATTGCTGACAACCCCTTCTATCCTATTAAAAACTGACGCTTGTTACCTCACTTTAATCAACTGTACCACTTTGCGTTGGTTACCTTGGGTAAACTCAGCATAATAAGTACCGCTCATAAAGCTTGCTCCTACCTGTACAGTGCTGTTAGCACCCAAGTTAGCCTTGCTTTCAACAGCTCTTCCTGTTGCATCTGTGATACGCATTTGAACCGGCGCATCATATTTGCTTTGCAGTTTGATAGTGAATACAGAAGCACTTGGATTTGGCATTACTGTTACTTGTAATTGAGTAGCTGATTGGGTATCCGGTTGTTTAACTGTTTCTGCTGTCAATGTAGCATTAGTATTCGTGTTAGTTATTGTTACGACTGGCACTTGAGCTGAACAACTAAAATTATTCCAGATTACGTTTTTACCTTCACTTTCTACTTCTTCGGCTATAAACAAGCCAACCATTTGTACATTATCATCACAATCTTTTTCACTATGGCTATTGTGATTACAATCTTTATGGCCATGTTTATTGTTGTTATGCTTACATGACTTAGAACTGTGTGCCTTATGGTCGCATCTATCATCATCATCATCATTACCATTACCACCACGTATTTTCAGTTTCCCATTCGGTATATAAATATTGGCTACTATCTTGGTATCATCTCCTTTTACATAGAACTTCTCTTCATCACATTTTGTATCACCCAAGTAGAATGTTATACTATGGTAATCAGGATTCACGATTACATCGTTTCCAATACTTACATTTTTACTTACTCGCACACTGGTTGGCTGTGTAAAGCGAACATAACTCATTGTGGTTTTTGAACCTTTATCAACTCTTAATTCTTCAATATTTACCACTGCAGATGTAAACCTGATGCTGGCTCCTTCTTCTACTTTAATGCTTCCAAAAATGGTTCCATTCAATGTTACATTAGCACCCTTGCGTATATTCAGATCTTTGAAGTTACCATTTAAAGTTACCGTTGTATTAGCACCCACCGTATTGCTCGGCAAGTATTTCGTTACACTGGTATTATACTGCATAGTAGGTAAACTTACTGTTGCCACACCAATAATCTGACTTAATATAGTTACACCTTTATCTTTATCAATTTCCGGCGCCTTTACAAAAGATCCAGCTCCGTTCACTTTGCTGTATTTTTTGAATTCTGCTTCACCTTTACTGCTCATAACACCCACACTTCCTGTTTGTACTTCATTATACGCCCCCAGTTTCACTTCTTTAGAAGCTAGGATGGTATAACTGTTGGTCAGGTTTTGTTTGTTGTACTGATAAGTAGCAGGGAACTCGCTGGTACATCCGTTTGCATCGGTGATAAACAGTTTGTACAATCCATCCGGATTTGTTAATCCTAAAGTTAATACCTGTGTACTACCTACTGTATTGCCATTCAGAGACCAGTTATAAGCGAATGGTCCGTTCTGATTACCAAATCCTGTAAGCGTAAACTCTTTACAGAATACATTTGGTGATGCCGCCTGGGCAGTAGGTACCGGCAAAGGATTGATCTTCACAGTGAAACTACAGTTCGATACATTACCATGAACATCTGTTACTGTATAAGTTACTGTTGATGTACCTATCAAGAATACGCCACTTGCATTGGTTCCATTTCCTGATCTTGAAGTTGCACCTGATACAACATAAGATGTACTTGCAATACCGCAATTATCAGACTGAACGAGAACTGGAATGTTATAGTTATTGTTTCCGCCAACATTTGCACAGAATACCTGATTGGTAAGACATGCTATTACTGGTTTTTCTGTATCGTTAACAGTTACTGTTTGTGTAGCTGTTGATACATTACCATGAATATCTGTTACTGTCCAGATTACAGTTGTTGTTCCAACCGGGAATGTAACTGGTGCATTATTAACTACAGATTGCACACCACAATTATCACCGGTTGATGCATTTCCAAGACTTGGTGTTGCTATACATTGTCCCTCATCATTACTCACCTGAATAGCCGCAGGAGCCGCAATGGTTGGTTTTTCTGTATCATTCACCGTTACAGTAAAGCTTCCGCTTACCTGATTTCCAGATGCATCAGTTGCTGTATAAGTAACTGTAGTATTCCCTACAGGGAACAGAGAACCTGGCGCATGTGTTGAGCTAATGGTTACACCCGGACAATTATCTGTTGCAGTTGGTGCAGTCCAGTTTACTTTGGCACCACAAACCGAAGCATCATTTGATACGCTAATGTTTGTTGGCAAATTTGAAATAACTGGTTTTTGAACATCTGTAACTACTACATCAAAACTACATGTAGATGTGTTTCCTGATTCATCAGTAGCTACAAAAGTATTGGTTGTTGTACCAACTGGGAACAAAGAGCCACTTGGCAAACCTGCTGTTTGAGTAATGGTTGCAGAAGAACCTTGATAGCTGATGATGACCTGACCATGGCCGTCATTTACACCGGTAATATTTACTTGATTGGTACCCTGATTATAAGATGTACCACCTACTACAGGTTGAGTACCTGCACCACAAAGTGTATTATCACCGCCATTACCACCGCTATAACCACCACCACCACCAGGGCCGCCGCAATTACCACCGCCACCGGCACCACCACCAAAACCTCCAGCAGTACCGAAATATCCATTGCCTCCAATTCCACCTGCACCACCATTGCCTCCATTGAGAGGAGATTTACCACCCAGACCTGGATTAGCAACAGTGCCGCCACCATTGGATAACCATCCGGCTCCGCCGCCACCACCATTGTTAATACCACAATTAAAGTTACCTCCCAGTCCGCCATTACCTGATCCACCTAAAGTAGCCAGACCCGGTTTAGCCTGTTGTGAGTTACAGGTACCAAGACCTGTTCCTCCACCGGCAGCCAACATCAATGTATTACCGGTAGTACTGTTCCAAACAAAGGAACCACCACCTCCACCGGTATTCAAAACATTCGTACTATTAATCGCATCCTCCCCATGTCCGGCTACCAGTATTTGCAATACTTGACCCGGAACCACAGTAAAGTCGCCTTGGATAGATGCACCTTTTCCACCATTTCCACCTCCACCAAATCCATTGATACTATTACCACCGCGACCTCCCAATGCTTTGATATTTATTTTTGTAACACCTGCAGGAACAGTCCAATTGATGATGGATCCTGTATAAGCGAATGTGAGACTACCTGATGGTCCAACACAATTATCAGTTGCATTCACCGCGTAGTTTACAACAGCACCACATTTATTCGGATCATTATTAACTGCTACGTTTGGCTGACAAATAATTACCGGTGGTGTTACATCTTTGACGGTTACTGTTTGTACCGCAGTTGTAACATTACCACTGGCATCGGTTACAGTCCAGGTAACATTTGTTACACCTTTTTCAAACTGTGTAGGTGCATTATTCGTTACAGTCCAGCCAGTACAATTATCTGAAACGACAGGAGTACCTAGGCTAACATTAGTTGCGATACATACACCTGCATCCGTATTCACTGTTACATTAGCGGGTGCTGTTACTACCGGTGCCAAGTCATCTACTACCGTAATAGTAGTGGAACAAGTACTGCTCGCTCCCTTGCTATCAGTAACTGTCAATACCACATTTGTCACACCTTTTGCGTAAGGTCCGGCCGGCAATACCGAATAAGTCAATGCATCACCATTAGGATCACTTGACCCATTATTGAAATCAGCTGCAACAGCTATACCCTGACAATTTGCATTTGCTGATACAGTCAGCGGCTTACAAACAGCTACAGGAGGTTGATTACAATAAGAGTTAGGATCTATTACTGATACAGTTGCTGTACAACTGCTCTGATTACCCTGAGCATCTGTTGCTGTTAATACTACATTGAAAGTATTTCCGGCATCAGCACAGCTATAAGAAGTCTGGCCACTAATAGAGAGCGTCACAGCTCCACAATTATCAAAACTACCATCGTTTATAGATGCTGCCGTTATAGAAGCAGTACCATTGGCATTGATGGCTACACTTATATTTTTACATTTAGCTACAGGAGGCACATTATCAGTAGCGCCCACTACTACCGGTGCAGATGTATTAGTACATCCAAACTGGTTGGTAACGGTTACACTATAGGAACCTGCTTGTGTAACTGTAATGGCTTGTGTTGTAGCACCATTACTCCATTGGTAAACACTACCTGCACTAGCAGTAATCACCAAAGACCCATTACAAAGTGTTGCATTACCGGAAGGTGTTGTGGTTACAACAGGTGCAGGGCTTACTGTTACAGTCACAGGACTTGAAGTACCGGAACATCCACCTGCATTGGTAACAGTTACAGAATAATTACCGGTAACTGTGGCTACATATGTTTGTGAAGCGGCTCCATTAATATCCACACCATCTTTCTGCCACTGGTAACTATCACCCAGATTTGCACTCATGGTAACTGTTTGTCCCTGACAAACGGTTGATTGACCTGCGATGATAACAGCAGCAGGTGCTACGGTTACTACAGCAGTGCAGGTTGAAACATTTCCGGCACGATCTGTTACTGTCAAGGTTACATTATTGGCTCCGATATCCGCACAAGTAAAATTCGTTTTGCTTAATGCCAATGATTGGATACCACAAGCATCGCTGGAACCATTATCTACCATCTGGGGGGTAATGGTTACAGTACCAGTGGGCGATAAAGCCACAGTAATATTTTTACAAGAAGCAATAGGTGCTGTATTGTCTACAACAGTGCTATTGTTTCTATGCACACGAAGTGTGTTGAATGAGATACCACTGGTTGCAATATCAGGAACATAATCACCATCCAGATCTCCAATCAAAATGCCACTCACTTCCGCCTGACCGGGATAGTCAACACGAGGAGCGAATGATATATTACCCTGACCTGAACTGGTATTTTTGTATACCGAAAAGACACTCACTCCGCTTGACTTGGTTACTAGATCAACATTGCCATCTCCATCTGCATCACCCACACCCAAACGATAGTTTGCATTAGTGCTTGTGAGATTAACAGTTGGTGCAAATGAGATCGTACCGGGTACCGATGTATTTCTGAAAACAGATGTTGTACCTCCATTGTGGTTATTGGTTACAAAATCTATTTTATTGTCTTTATCAAAATCACCTAAGAATAAACGATAAGGATAAGAAGAATTGGTTGGAAAAGAAACTGCTGAAGCAAAGGAGAAGGTAGTAGAACCCGGCACAGTTGTATTTCTCAATGCTGTTACACTATTATCGCTAGGACAACTGGTTCCAACATCAGGTCTGCCATCACCGTCTACATCGGCAATAGCTACCCCTGTTAAATAAAAGGTATTACTGAAAATCTGTGCAGTTGCAAAACTAATACTTCCGGTCGTAGATGTATTACGTAATGCTCCAATATTGGGGCCTGAACCATATACAAGATCCATTTTTCCATCACCATTGATATCACCTGTTGCCAGTTGGTAACTACTGCTTGCAGGAATATCAACAGGAGTTGCAAAGCTAAGTGTTCCGGGAACGCTCGTATTTCTGTAAATACGTATACCATTGATACCATTATCGACTACTGCAATATCTATCTTCCCATCACCATCGAAATCTCCGGTTGATATACAACGAGTAGCTCCCTGGAAAACAAGATCAAACTTTGGCGCGAAATTAAAAGAACCTGGATTGCTCTGGTTGCGCATAACAGATACTCTGTTCGCCGTAAAACCACAAACAAGTAAATCAGGTTTCCCATCCAAATCAATATCTTGAGAGATCATTTGGTAACCTCCACTTACATTGGCAGAATAAGAAACTGTGCTATAGGTGGTGGAGTTGATACTGGTACCACAAAAAATTCCATTAAAAGATAATGGGGAAGCACCCACTAAGCCACATGCATTACGAACCGTAATAGGTCCGTATGTAGCACCAACAGGTACCCTCACTTCAAGTACCCCAAACGATGCCGAGATTACTTGAGCCTGTGTTGCCCCAAAAAACACTTGGTTGTTTGCAGGAATAGGATCAAAATTTGATCCATTGATGGTCACCACACTACCAATAAACCCCGTTATTGGGGAAAAGCTATTGATGGTAGGTTTATTACATACCTGTGCCTGCAACAAAGTAGTGCAGGACATGAGTATGACCGTTAGTAATAGTAATATTTTTTTCATGTACAGGTTTTTTAGGATTTGAATTCAATAGCAATTTTTACCTGAGTAGGATCATATCCTTCAGGCAGATCAATTTTCAGCACATTGGTACTAGCATCACTATTGCATTCCGCTTTGTAAATAGTTGCTTTAATCGTGCTGAATGATACTTCTTTAGAAAATTTTTGTTGAGTTACTGGATTCGTTATTTCAACCACAAATTTGCTAACCTGATCTACACTGCTTTCATTGAAAATCATCAGGTGTATCTGATTGGTAGTAGTGCATTTGATGACACGACCAAATACATCTATATGATTACTGGACTCACCAAGCTTATCCCAGTTTTTATAGACAACTTCTTCTTTTGGTTGATAAGATGTTGCATGAAGAGAAATGGAAAGAGACAAAAAGAAAAAAAGTACAGGCAATACAATACCGTACCGCTTTAGAAACATTTTCATAGCAGTTAGTTTTGGTTAAACGGATGAAATAGATCGCTATCGCTTTATCCACTTCAGTAAAATAATTTTACTGAATGTAGTTTAAGCCATATCGAAAACGTAGTATATCAACTACGTTTAATGAATGTCTACAATAATAGCTAGAAGAAAAAGACCATTTGATAATACCCGTCATATAATCGATAAGGCAGCTATTTCAGTAGATTAAAAACACTACTACACAAAATCAGATATACGCTTTCTTGTTAAAACCAAGTCTATGTTGCCATAAATCTTTCCCTTAGAGCTAACCGATAATAGTAACCTATATTAATAGGTATATCATTCATAATATTATTACCGATATACATCATAACACTAACATTACGATAACCAACCTAAAGAAATACAGTGTTTTTAGCTAAAAAAAACATACCGTATCCTCACTTACAATATGCTTCGATTAGAATAAATGGTTACTCATCTGAAAACAGTAGACTATAATTTTCAGGTATTGATTATACATGTCTATAAAATAAGCTTATAAAAGGTGTTGTCGAACTTTAATCAGGAACTTAAAAATTGATTAAATCCCGTTGACTTTCTTGAGCATATATATAGAATGCATACATCACCTTATCTTTACAGGATATCCCCTTATCTAATACCCATATGTATTCTGTACTTATTGCTGATGATAACATAATTGAAAGAGATGTAATTGCGTCACATTTATCAAGAATCAAAAAAGTTAAAGTAGTTGCAGAATGCACGGATGGCGCAGAAACAAGTGCATACTTATCTTTACACCAGATTGATATAGTGTTTTCGGATGTAGATATGCCAAGATTAAATGGTATCAATTTATTAAAGGGCATTCAAAACCCTCCCGTCTTTATTTTTATCTCTTCTTATCCAGAATACGCCGCAGAAAGTTATAACCTAGATGCCATAGATTATATCGTTAAACCCACAACCCTTGAGCGAGTACAAAAAGCCATTGATAAAGCCATAGATTACATCGAGATTAAAAATCAATCTCATCATTATTCAGATAAAATTCAGCAAGAATCTACACTGGAAGAAATTGGCAGTCATATCTCAACAGATGGATTTTTCTTTATCAGAGAAAATAATAACTATACAAAACTGAACATTCAGGAAATAACATTTATTGAAAGTATGGGCGATTTTTCTAGAATTCATACAACCGGACAAAAAAAATTTGTAGTACTGGTTAGCTTAAAGAATATCGAAAAACAACTAACGCAAAAATATTCAAACGGGTACATCGGCAATTTATCATTAATATTCTCCAAACGAATACCGTCAATAATAATGAGATCCTTTTGTCTGATAAGAGCGTAATTCCTCTGAGTATGTCTTACAGGCAAAACTTAATTGAATCTGTGTTAGACAAAAAAATTTTAAAACGTTTCGGAGATTAACAACGCTCAAAATCAATTCGAGCGCTTGTTCCATGCCCCGGTGAACTGTTGAAATGAATAGACCCTTTCATTAAATGAACAAAGGATTTACACAATAATACCCCAAGACCATTTCCTTTTTCTTGGCTAGTACCTAATGAAGAATTCACCACTTTAGCTACTGGATCATTGATATATTTTAGCTTATCTGCTGCGATACCAATTCCTTCATCCTGAATAACCAAATAACTCCCACTACTATCTTTTGCGGCTTGAATTCGTATTGTACCATTTTGATAACTAAATTTAACAGCATTACTTATTAGGTTTCTAATTACACATAATAACATTTCTTTATCGGCTAATACATTAACATCTATATCAATGTTCTGCTGAATCTGTAATTGCTTTTGTAAAATACTATCTGAAAATCCTGAGAGCGCTTGTTGTATTACTTCATTGAGTTGGAGCTGAATGGGTTGAGGCGAAAATCCTTTCATTTGTGTACTTGCCCATTTCAATAAATTATCCAATAGCTCTTGCGTATAGCCCAAAGTATTTTTCAGTTGCCCAGTATATATGCGAAGTTTTTCTTGAGAAAGCGTTTGATTATCTAATAAATAAGTAAATGCCATCAAAGAATTAATCGGAGTCCGCATATCATGACTAATGGTGCCCAATAACTGATCTTTTACAACCAATAATTCCTGAAGTGAATTTTTTTGCTCAGAGATAATAAGATTTAGTTTTTTAGCTTTTCGTTGACTATAGAAAATAATAGTACCTCCGATGAGCAATACAATCACAGAGATCAAAAAAAACAAATTCAAGTACTTATTAAACCTAAGTTCCAGTTGTTGATTATCGATCTGTTCTTTAGCAATGGCCTGCTCATAGTCTGACTTATCCTTTTGCTGCTGAAATGCTGCAACTTGTAAACTAGCTTCATTCTGTAACTTGGTTCTCTGTTGCAAAAAAAGTAGCTGTTGTAGATCCTTCTGCTTTTTTGCAAGCTCCAATTGTCCTCTTTGCGTAGCAGCTAATAATACCTGCTGCTTCAGTTCGTTATCCAATAATTGCCTGTTATATCTGTATTCTTTTTCTTTAACCTCAAAATCAAGTACCAACTGCTTCCGTGTAATTTCTCTTTCTTTTTCGGCATTGAATAAGCTATCTTTTATAACTACATATTGCTGAAAATAAAGTAATGCACTATCATAGTTCCCCGATTGCTCATGCATTTTACTAATGAGTTCATAGGCGTTTTGCAGATTGCCTGGAATTTTATATCGATCAGCGATACGCACTGCAGCATGTGCCATTTGCAATCCGGCAGTATAGTTTTTTTGTGAAAAAAAATATTGTGCATACCTGATTTTATTTTTGGATGAAGAAACATGATAATCATGCTTTTGATCCAGATTCATCACGGTTTCAAAATATTGTTTGGCTTTTGTATGATCACTCAATAACCCATACACTTCACCAATATTCGCATTAATGGATGCTGCTAAAGCAGGATCGTCTTCAAGAAGTGCAATAGGAAGCGCTTTTTTAAAATGCTCTAGTGCATGATTGTACCGTTGTGATGGCAAAACACCCAAGTTGATGAGATCCTGATCTTTCGCCTTCATAAAAGCAACCCCCATTGCCTCACTAACAACCCCTACTCCTCTTGAATTAGGCCCATTTTGAATAAATAACCCAAGCGCTAAATTGAGATAAGGAAATGCTTTATCAATCTGATTTAAGTCTGTAAACACTTCAGCAATATTCATATAACAACTGCCCACTTCTCTTTTCATTCCTAATTTTTCATACAGAGGAATGGCTTGCTGATTTTTCTCAAGTGCTTTGACATAGTCCTTACTATCCATATAAATAGCGCCGGTATTCAAAAGAACACGAGCCATGCCATAAGTATTATTTGAAGCATCCGCAATAGCATATGATTCTTGATAGTGCGCCAGCGCTTCTGAATACCGGGTCTTACTATGATAAAACAAAGCCGCTCTATACTGCGCATCATAAAGCTTGTTTTTCAAATTGAGTTTTGTAGAGAGTATACGAACACTATCAAGATACAACTCCATCGGATCGTATTGTTGACGACTTCCATAATACCTGAACACTTCATCATACAACTTCAATTTGATAGAATCTGTTTTGGGATACTTTCTGAGTGCATTGATAAGATCCGCTTCAGATGAGTACTGTGCATGAACTTTGGTATGACAAAAGCCGATAATACAAAACATTAGAATGAAACAACGCATCATAAAAAATCAGAACAGTTCTGCGTTATAAAATGATATTAAAGAAATAAGAGGAAGCGCGTTATAGAAAGCGCATGTAGGAATCGGGGGTATTGATTTTCTCACTTGTTGGTTGTTTGCGAATAAATAAGCACAAAGCGTTGTAATATAAGACTTTAGAAATTCTTAACAATATACTGTTCAATTTTAATAAATAGCCCTTGCTGTCGGACTCGCATCTAAATCAATAAACTCCTGGTGTAGGTATTTATGATAAGCAGTGATGGCTATCATCGCCGCATTATCGGTACAATATTCAAAAGCGGGGATAAAAGTTTGCCATCCATGTTTTTGACCTGTTTCTTTCAACGCATTACGCAAACCACTATTGGCACTCACACCCCCAGCTATACACACTTGCCTGATTCCGGTTTGCTGAACCGCTTTTTTCAATTTCTTGATCAAGATATTTACAATTGTGTACTGAACAGAAGCACAAAGATCATGGAGATGATGTTGGATAAAATCCGGCGATTGCCTTTGTAAAAAATATAAAACCGATGTCTTCAGTCCACTAAAACTAAAATTCAATTCAGGTATTTGCGGTTCTGCAAAACGAAATGCTTGGGGATTTCCTGTTCTGGCATATTGATCAATCAAGGGGCCGCCGGGATAAGGCAATCCCAAGAGCTTAGCTGTTTTATCAAAGGCCTCTCCTGCAGCATCATCAATGGTTTCTCCGATCACTTCCAAATCCAACGGTGAACGGGCTAATACGATCTGTGTATGTCCGCCACTCACTGTTAAGCATAAAAAAGGAAAAGAAGGTGCCGATTCCTTGATCAGGTTCGCCAATACATGTGCCTGCATGTGATGTACCCCTATCAATGGAATATTCAATGATAATGCCATGGATTTTGCAAACTGTGCTCCTACTAGTAAGCTACCGATCAAACCGGGGGCTTGTGTGAATGCGATAGCATTGATGGTTGACAGTTGACAGTTGGCAGTTGACAGTGCCTGATGCACAACCGGAACAATATTTTGCATGTGGGCGCGACTCGCCAGTTCCGGCACCACGCCGCCATATTGTTCATGAATGGTTTGATTGGCGATAAAGTTGGATAATATCTTTCCATCTACACATACAGATGCAGAGGTTTCATCACAAGATGACTCAATGGCTAATATAGAAATTGACTGGTTGATAAATTCCGCATTCATGAATGGTTTGCAAAATTACAGTAAGAAAAGAGTTGATGCTGATTATTTTGTTCTGATCGCAACCACCGGGTCCATTCTAGCTGCAATGGATGCCGGAATAATTCCGGAAATAATACCTAATCCAATACAAATACTCAACGCGAGAATGATAATATTGGGTGCAATATAAATGGGGAATGGAAGTACTGCACTTAAAACCAAGGACATCAACCAAACCAATGCCAGTCCAATCAATCCTCCTATGATACATAAAAATGCACTCTCTAATAAAAACTCCGTAAGAATGGTTCTTCTCTTAGCTCCAATTGCTTTTTTCAATCCAATTTGACTGGTTCTTTCCCGTACCGTTACAAACATAATATTGGCTACCCCAAATGCACCAACAATCAAACTCAACCCCGCAATTGCCCAACCACCTGCACTCACTTGTCCAAAGAAACCACTTACCTGTTCACTAAATTGTGCCACATCATTGCAGGAGAAATTGTTTTCTTCTGCCGGACTCAACCTTCTCAGTTGTCGCATCACACCCGTTAGTTCATCAGCCAATGCCGCGGAAGAGATATTGGGTTTACCTTGTACCATGATGACAGGACTATTCAAATCCGGATTGTATACACTGGCGAAATAGTTATAGGATACCAATACCGATTGATCATAATCAAATCCTCCAACAAAACTTTGACCTTGCTTCTTCACCACACCCACTATATTCAATCGTTTGCCATTATAGCTGATCTGTTTACCCACAGCCTTTTGAGGAGAGCCAAATAATTGTTCAGCAACAAAAAAACCAATCACGGCGGAGGTTGTACCACGTAAAAATTCCGCCTCATTCAAATAACGTCCTTGGTCGATCTCAATTGTCTGAATAGCATTGTACTCTTGTGTGATGCCGTAGAGATTAATATTGCTGAGAATATTGTCTTTGTAACTGATATTAGATGTGGTGGATACAAAAAAGGCAATATTGCTGGCCAACTGACTTTTCGTTTTGATAAAGCTCATCTCAGCTTCTTTCATAGCCGGACGCTTCACAAATTTCCACCAAGGATAGTCGGGACCACCGCCACTGTAATCCCATTTATCAATATAAATTGTATTGTTACCAAATGCTTTGATATCATTCTGTACTTTTCTTTCCAAGCTATCTACAGTAGCCAATACACCAATAATGCAGAAAATTCCAATGGTAATGCCAAACAGCGATAAAAAAGTACGTAGTTTATTGACCCTCAACTCTTGAAGTGCCATCCGGAAACTATTCCACAATATGCTGAGCAGCTTAAACATATTCAAATGTAAGGTGTGAACAGGAATAGATGGTGAGAATTTTATGGATGGGAAAGCATAAAAAAGACAAGTTTGTGGTCTATACATCTGAAATGTTCAAAGAGCATGACCACAGGACTATTTCAAGTTCAACAACATAAAAAACAGGCATAAAAACGAGAACAATTGCTTATTTCCTATTGTTTATCAACATTATGCATGAAAAAAGTTTTTCGTTTGAGAAATAGCTATCTCCTTCTGTGCTATTTTTGCAGCGATTTCTTAAAACATAAACTTGCGATATGACCTGGAAACAAGTATTTATTTCATCAGTTGGAAAGAAGCTGGTCATGGGACTTACCGGTATTTTCCTGATCCTCTTTCTAATCGTTCATGCCGGATTGAATGCCTGTATTTGGGCCAATGATGGAGGTGAAATGTTTTTGCATGCAGCCCATTTCATGGGTGGCAACTGGGTTCCCCGCATTCTTGAGATCGGACTTTTTGTAGGTTTTATCCTGCACATTTACCAAGGTTACCTCCTGACCCTTGAAAACAAGAAAAAACGTTCTGTAGGTTATGCAGTAGCATACAGCGATGGCAGCAAATGGTATAGTCGCAGTATGGGGCTGTTGGGTACATTAATCTTGTTATTCCTGATCATGCACATGTCTCATTTCTGGTTTCCGAACAGATCCAATCAGGGATTTCTTTTAGGCCCGGAAATCAATTTGTATGAAAAAATGAAAACGGAGTTCAGCGTTCTGTGGGTTGTTATTGTATATGTGATCGGTTGTATTTCGCTGGCTTATCATTTGGCACATGGATTCCAGAGTGCTTTCAAAACACTTGGTGTTCACAATAAAAAATATAACAAAATGCTGGTAAGCATCGGATATGGATTCTCAGTGATTGTTCCACTGGTTTTCGCGATGATGCCTATTAGTTTTTATTTTAAATGGATTCAATAGTGAAAAGTGAAAGGTAAAAAGTGAAAAATCCGTTTCACTTTTCACCTTTCACCTTTCACTTTTACTCTTTTTCACTTCAAAAATCGTCTCGTATGCTGAATGCGAAAATTCCCGCAGGACCTTTAGAAAGTAAATGGACAGATTACAAAGGACATTGTAAGTTGGTGAATCCTGCCAACAAACGTAAGTTGGAAGTGATTATCGTAGGTACCGGTCTTGCCGGCGCATCTGCTGCTGCATCTTTGGGCGAACTGGGTTATAAAGTGAAAGCATTTTGCTTTCAGGATTCGCCTCGCCGTGCTCACTCGATCGCTGCACAAGGCGGTATCAATGCTGCCAAAAACTATCAAAATGATGGTGATAGTGTTTTCCGCCTTTTTTATGATACGATCAAAGGAGGCGACTATCGTGCCCGCGAAGCCAATGTGCATCGTTTGGCTGAAGTGAGTGCTAATATCATTGACCAGTGCGTAGCCCAAGGTGTTCCTTTTGCTCGTGAATATGGTGGATTATTGAGTAACCGTTCATTTGGTGGTACGCAAGTACAAAGAACTTTTTATGCTGCCGGACAAACCGGGCAGCAATTATTGATAGGTGCTTATCAAGCATTAGAGCGTCAGGTGGCATTGGGTAATGTAAAGATGTACAGCCGTCATGAAATGCTCGAGATTGTTAAGATCGATGGTAAAGCACGTGGTATTATTGCTCGTGACTTAGTGAGTGGAAAACTGGAACGTCACTTTGGTCATGCAGTATTGCTTTGTTCAGGTGGTTACGGTAATGTATTCTATCTGTCTACCAATGCCATGGGAAGTAATGTAACCGCGGCATGGAAAGCACACAAGCAAGGTGCTTTATTTGGCAACCCTTGCTTTACACAGATTCACCCAACTTGTATTCCGGTGAGCGGAGATCATCAGTCTAAATTGACATTGATGTCAGAATCGCTGCGTAATGATGGTCGAATTTGGGTGCCTAAAAAACAAAATGATACCCGTAAAGCCACTGATATTCCGGAAGATGAGCGTGATTACTATCTGGAAAGAAGATATCCTGCTTTCGGTAATCTTGTACCAAGAGATGTAGCATCTCGTGCTGCGAAAGAAAGATGTGATGCGGGTTATGGTGTAGGTTCATCTAAGCAGGCTGTTTATCTGGATTATGCTTCTGCCATTGAAAGATACGGACGCACAGAAGCCAATAAGCAAGGAAAGAGCAATGCCAGCATGGAAGAGATCATTGCCATGGGTAAAGAAGTGGTAAAAGAAAAGTATGGTAACCTGTTTGATATGTATGAAAAGATCACAGGTGAAAATCCATACGAAGTTCCGATGCGCATCTACCCTGCTGTTCACTATACCATGGGTGGATTGTGGGTAGATTATGAATTACAAACTACGGTTCCGGGATTGTATGCTTTAGGTGAAGCCAATTTTAGTGATCATGGTGCCAACCGTTTGGGTGCTTCTGCACTGATGCAGGGATTGGCCGATGGTTACTTTGTGATTCCATATACCATTGGCAATTATCTGGCAGATGAAATTTATAGCAATGCAATTGCTACTGATCATCCTGCATTTGCTGAAGCAGAAAAAGCGGTGAATGATCGTATTCATCAGTTGATGAACATTAAAGGAAAGCAAACTGTAGAAAGCTTCCATAAGCGTTTGGGTAAGATCATGTGGGATAAATGCGGTATGGCTAGAAACGAACAAGGATTGAAGCAAGCCATCGCTGAGATTCAGGCATTGAAGAAAGAGTTTTGGAGTGATGTACGTATACCGGGTGAAATTGAACAAATGAATCCGGAGTTGGATAAAGCCAATCGCGTTGCAGACTTTATTGAGTTAGGAGAACTGATGTGTATAGACGCATTGAACCGTAATGAAAGTTGTGGAGGACATTTCCGCGAAGAATCGCAAACAGAAGAAGGCGAAGCTTTACGTGATGATGCTAACTTTATGTACGTAGCTGCCTGGGAGTTCAAAGGTGAACACCAGTGGGAACTACATAAAGAAACATTGAATTATGATGTAATTAAGCCTAGTCAGCGTAATTACAAGTAGAATAGAACACGGATTTTCATGATTTTCATGATTTGCGCAGATAGATACTATCATGAAAAATCATGAAGATCATGAAAATCTGCGTTCTATCATACGATATCGATAATTGTTCTTAGAAAAAAGAAAGAAAAGGCAAATGATGATTTATTGATCAATTAAGCCTTTTCAAAATGAATGTAAGTTTTCAATTATCTGACCTTACGAATAAGATATTACGGTGCTACTACACTGTGTATAATGAATTAGGTTATGGTTTTTTGGAAAAGGTTTATGAAAAAGCTCTTTTATTTGAACTAAGAAAATCTGGTTTAATCGCACAACGGCAAGTACGTTTATGCGTTTATTATGATACTGTTGAAGTTGGCGAATATTTTGCTGATATTATAGTGAACGATGTGATTATACTTGAGATCAAAGCTGCTGAAGGTATTGTGGAGGCCCATGAGGCTCAATTAACTAATTACCTAAAAGCAACAAATATAGAAGTCGGACTCTTACTTAACTTTGGTAAAACACCACAGTTTAAGAGAAAGGTCTTCAGTAATAAATACAAGAAACACTTATAACATCGTGATATGGAACACTACCACATGAATTTGAATCTCAAAGTTTGGAGACAAAAGAATAACCAATCAAAAGGAGAGTTTAAATTATATCGAGTTGAAAACATTTCTTCAGAAATGAGTTTTCTGGAAATGTTTGATGTGCTGAATGAGCAACTTATCCGTGATGGCGAAGATCCTGTTACATTCGATCATGATTGTCGTGAAGGTATTTGTGGAGCTTGTTCCATGTACATCAATGGAAAACCCCATGGTCCATGGCAGGCCAATACCACCTGTCAGTTGCACATGCGTGCTTTCAAAGATGGTGATACTATTGTAGTAGAACCATGGAGAGCCAATGCGTTTCCGGTGATCAAAGATTTGATGGTAGATCGTTCCGCCTTCGATCGCATTATTCAAGCCGGCGGTTATATCAGCGTGAATACCGGTAATGCTGTGGATGGTAATGCCCTACCCATTGAAAAAGATAAAGCAGACAGCTCATTCGCAGCGGCTATGTGTATTGGTTGTGGTGCTTGTGTGGCTGCGTGTAAGAATAGTTCAGCGATGTTATTCCTTAGCGCAAAAGTGTCACACCTCGCATTATTGCCACAAGGTGCACCTGAACGCAAATCACGTGTCATGAACATGGTAGCGCAAATGGATAAAGAAGGTTTTGGCGCATGTACCAATACCGGTGCTTGTGAAGCAACTTGTCCAAAAGAAATTTCTATCAGCAATATCGCTCGTTTGAATCAGGAATATTTGATGGCGAGTTTGACGGCGGAGTAAAGAGCTGCTAGCAGCTAGCTACTAGCTTCAAGACTAATGAATAGAGCCATTCATAAAATTGAATGGCTTTATTCATTAGCAATAAGATGATTTAAAAATGCTAGCAGCTAGTAGCTGATAGCTAGAAGCTTCTTATTTTTTCTTCAACAACAAAGCACTCACCAAAGAAACCAACAATCCTACCGGTAAAATTTCTGCATAGGTCATGAGGGCATTGAATAGTGGATTTTTATACCATTTTGCAAAACTGGCCATTTCGGCTGTTTGCTTGGCCAATTCAGCTTCAGTGGCTCCAGCAGCTTTTGCTTTTGCAAGTTCTACTTCGGCATATTTTTCTGCAAAATCAGGAAAGAAATAAAAGTATTCTACCAACCAAGTAGCTACATAAAAAGTAGAAGCGATCAATGCAATCAATAGTCCAATCTTAAAGGCTTTTCCAAAACTAATCAGTCCATTATTGTATCGGTCGCGGAAGCTTTTGATACCGACAAAAATAAAAGCGAAGGCAAGAATCATGGATGCATATCCATAGATCATTCCGTTTTCATGATCGCCGGAAGATTTAAAATACAGGGTAGAAGCTACCATCAATACACTGACGATCAATCCGGCAATAATGCCATTGACAAGAACCACTTTTTTCATATGTGTTGGTTTAGGGTGATAAATGATGCGCTAAAGTCGGATGTCTGCCTATCTTTTTGTTCATACTTTCGGGTGATTTTGATGATCTCGTCCGGAAATCATCCAAAAGCATGAATCCTTACGCGATCAAACCGATCTTTTTTGCTTTTTCAACTGCTTGCGTTCTTCTTTGCACATCCAGTTTTTCAAAAATTCGTGCTGCATGGGTCTTGACCGTATTCAGCGATACAAATAATTGAGCGCCTATTTCCTGATTACTCATCCCCTGTGACATCAAGTGTAAAACTTCTAATTCTCTTTCGCTGATACCCAATAGCTCCATTTCCTTTCTATTGATTTCAAAAGGAAGTGATGGGTCACGATATACAGTTTTCTCTATGACTCGGGTTTCTGTTTTAGGTCGCGTAAGTTTTTGGGATAACCAGATACCCAATCCGGTAAAAAATAATGCGATCATTCCTGCATAGATCTCAAAAGAATGCTGATAGATCAGGAATTTCAACTCCAGCCATCTTAATAACAGTAAAAGAAGAGCCAGTGATAAGCCATACAATCCAACCGTTTTGTATTTATTGAGAACCCTAGTTTTCATCTTCTCTAAGATAATAACTCCTCTTCAAAACCCCACGACCTTACCTTTGTAAAATGCCCAACTCCTATTTTCAGTTCAAACAGTTCACCATCCATCAAGATCGGTGTGCGATGAAAGTTTGCACGGATGCTTGTTTGTTTGGAGCTTGGGTGGGGAGGAAAGTGGAGAGTGGACAGTTGACAGTTGACAGGAAGAATAATAGTAGGGCTCTGGATATTGGAACGGGTACAGGATTACTGCCCTTGATGCTTGCGCAAAAAAGCGATGGCTGGATTGATGCCATCGACATCAACCACTCCGCTGCTCAACAAGCAGAAGAAAACATACAAGCTTCCAAATGGAAAGATCAAATAACCGTGCACCCTGTCAACATACTGGAATGGAAGAGTGAACCGTATGATCTGATCATTTCCAATCCACCTTTTTATGAGAACGATCTTAAAAGTCCCGATACAGATCGCAACCTCGCTTTACATGATAGCGGATTAACATTGGTGTCTTTGTTTGAAAATGTGGCTCGATTACTCAAACCCAATGGCAAATTTGCATTGTTATTGCCGGCACATAGACAAACAGAAGCAATGGAGTTGGCTAAACAATGGGGCTGGACGTATTCTGAATTCGTACAGGTTTGTCAGACAGAAAAACATACGCCTTTTCGGGTGATGTTCTGGTTTGAAAAATCTATTACAGCTAGCGAAGAGAAGACCATTCGTATCAAAGAAAATGGGGTGTATACCGAGAACTTTAGGGATTTGTTGAGGGATTATTATTTAGCGTTTTAGTTGCCACTGAGGGCACAGAAAAGCACTGAATCGTTTCTGTGTATCTCAGTGTTCTCAGTGGCAATTCAATTAATGTGCCGCATAATCCGCCAAATAATCAAAATACGGAGTCAGTTTCCCTTTAAAAAGAATGGTAGCACGATCAATGGTTTCACTACCGCCTTTTCTGATATCTTCCAGTACATATTTAATCAGTTGTTCCCCAAAATATTTACTCGCATCGCGGGGTAATTCATTGGGTAAATTGCCTACTGCCATTACATCTACACTATTAGACAAATAAGGCGCAGTTTTCTCAAATGAAGATCGATCAACGCCGTAAACAGGATCGTTAATGGTACCGTCACCCAGATTACAAGGTACACTACCGCCTTTATCATCCGTAATATCGGCAATGGTTTGTATGCGAAAATCAGCAGCACGCAGGTCATCCATTTCAAATAAGCGGGGAATATTGTGATCCCAATAAATACCATTCATGAGAATATCGGTATCAGCACAATATTGTTTGAAAATGCATTCATACTCTTCCGGATGATGGTGAAAATGATCCCGTTGATAAGTACGATTGATTTTATGGCGATACAGATCACTTCCTTTCAAATGCACATATACCGGATAGGTAAATGAGCGGTTCAGATATTCATCCGGCTCTACTTCCTGAACATCCATCAGATTCATGATCTCCAAAATACCATGCGCTACACGTCCGCTACCGGTTACGGCAATTTTGATATTTGGAAGTTTAAGTCCAAAATAAGTATGGATCAATTCACGATAATCTTTTACTTCTACTACCCTATTCAAATGATAAGCACCTGTTCTATTACCATAACACATGATTCCATTATGCGCCCCAACAATACCGGCAAAAAATCCAAAGCCAATGATACGTTGTCCATCCGTATGTTCCAGACACTCATAATCAATCAACGTGATGTTTTTATCCATCATGGCATGTAACAAAGCCTGGTTATAGGGTTGTTTTTTCTTGGTATGAGAAAAAAACAGGTAAGTTTTATTCGGAATCAACATGCTCACCGGTACTTCTTTGATACCCAACAGAATCAAACAATCAGACAAATCATCGGTCACTTCAATGCCGGCATCTAGATACTCCTGATCCGTAAAACATCGGTTAGGTGATTGTTGTACCTGTATTTTCAGATCGGGAATATTTTTTTGCAACCATTTGCATTGTCCGGGTGTAAGTGCCACCCGGTTATCCGCAGGAATTTTTCCCTCTCTAATAAGTCCGATAACGAGCATTGGAGTAATTTTGGGCAAGATAGCGTTTTAAGGCAGTGAAAAGTGAGAAGTGTCCACAGGACTCCTTTGGAGAAAGGTGAAAAGATAGTAGCACAATACCCCCCTTTCACTTTTCACTTTTGACTTTTCACTTTTGACTTTTCACATCCATGAACCATTTCGAATTATTCAACATCCCCATCACCCTGCAACCTGATACCGGTCAGTTATCGAAACAATATTTCGAGTTACAGCGAAAGTATCATCCGGATCGTTATATACAGGCTTCGGAAGAAGAGCAGGAAGAAGCATTACAGGTGTCTGCACAGGTGAATAAAGCCTTCAAAACTTTAAAAGACCCTGATGAGACCATCAAATATGTATTGCAATTGAAGGGATTACTGGAAGAGGAGGAAAAATACCAGTTATCCCCCGATTTTTTAATGGAAGTAATGGAGTTGAATGAGTTGAGGGAAGAAGGCGATACTGACAGTATTGCTGCTACGATTGATCAACTAAAAAAGCAGATATATGAACCTGTGGAAGCGATTATTACAAATTATCAGGAGGGTATTACTACCGAAAAAGAGTTGCTGCAAGTGAAAGAGTACTATTTTAAAAAGAAGTATTTGAGTAAAATTTGATCCGCCAAAGGCGGATTGAAAATGAGGTTATCTAAAGCCTCAGAACAACTACGTTAATCGATATTTTGTGCCTTTGGCACAAAAAAATATTTACAATCCGCCTTTGGCGGATCAAATTTTATCGTATCATTGCAGCCCAATAAAAAGCCCAGATGGCGGAACTGGTAGACGCGCTAGACTCAAAATCTGGTTATCGCAAGGTAGTGCAGGTTCGATTCCTGTTCTGGGCACAAAAGCAGCAAATCATTTGCTGCTTTTTTTATCTCTATCACTCCCACTGCAATCACGCCAATAATTAATACCTTTCATGAAACATTCTCCATGCACAAGCGCGACTTCCTGAAATCCCTTTCACTGGCCGGCATCTCCTTACCTTTTAGTGGTCTCGCCCTGGAACAGTGGGTCAGTAAATATGAAGCTATGTCTGCAAACAAATTAGCCACCGAAGAAGATTTCTGGTCGGTCATCCGTTCGGGATATGTGTTGAAACCCGATTATATCAATCTCGAAAATGGCTACTATAATTTTCTACCCCAAAACATTCTCGAAGCCTATATTCAGAATATCAGGGAAGTCAACAAGCAGGGTGCATTTTATATGCGTACCGTTCAGGGAGAGAACAAAAAGAAAAGCGTAGAACAACTCGCAGCGCTTGCGGGTTGTAGTGCAGAAGAATTGATCATTACTAGAAATACGACCGAATCATTGGATACCATCATCGGTGGGTTCCCTTGGCAAGCCGGTGATGAAGCGGTAATGGCTTATCAGGATTATGGTGCCATGCTGGATATGTTTCGCTTAGTAGCAATACGGCATGGTGTGGTGAATAAAATGGTATCTGTTCCCAATAACCCGCAATCAGACGAAGAGATCGTTCAAGTATATGCGAATGCCATTACGCCCAAGACCAAATTGTTGATGGTTTGTCATGTCATCAATATTACCGGACAGGTAATGCCTGTTCAAAAAATTTGTGATATGGCGCACAGTAAAGGCGTGCAGGTATTGGTAGATGGCGCTCATGCGTTTGCACAACTGAATTTCAAAATACCGGATCTGCATTGCGACTATTATGGCGCCAGCTTACACAAATGGTTGAGTGTGCCTTTGGGTGCAGGTATTTTATACGTGAAGAAAGACCTGATACACCAAAACTGGCCATTACTGGGACCTTCGGAAGGTGAAGAAAAAAGCATTGCACGATTGAATCATACCGGTACACATCCGGTTGCAACAGACATCACCATTCCTTTTGCCATTCAACATTATCAGATGATTGGTGCGGAAAGAAAAGAAGCACGTTTAAAATACCTGCAACAATACTGGACCACACAAGTGCGTAAATTTCCCAACGTGATCCTGAACACACCCGAAGATCCCGATCGCTGCAGCGCTATTGCCAATGTGGGGATCAAAGGAATGAAACCGGCTGAATTGGAAGCCGCATTGATGAGTAAATACAAAATATATACCGTTGCTATTGATAGACCTGCCGCACAGGTACAAGGCTGCCGTATTACGCCCAATGTGTATACCACTATACAGGAATTGGATGCATTGGTCAATGCTTTAAAGAATCTTTGATTTGTTGATCTTTGATTTCTTGATTTAATTTGAAAAGTGAAAAGTGAAAGATGAAATTTAGTTAACACAAATCAAAAAATCACAAATCAAGAATTCAAAGATGACTCTCTCTCCCTCTGGATGGATATCCAACTACGCTGATGCACTGTATGCTTATGCAAAACCAAGGGTCAATGATGCCCAGTTGGCAGAAGATTTAGTACAGGAAACTTTTTTAAGTGCGTGGAAAGCTAGAGAAGGCTTTAAAGGAGAAGCTTCTGAGAAAAGTTGGTTATTCACGATTTTGAAGAATAAAATCATTGATCATTACCGTAAAAAAAGCAAGGAGATCATTCAGACCGGATCGGGACAGGATGCAACAGATATTTTCTTTAATGGTGCGGAGCATTGGACAGAAAAAGACAAACCGATGAATTGGGGAATTGATGGGGCAGACAACATACAACAAAAGGAATTTTATCAAATCCTAGAAAATTGTAAGAAGAAATTACAACAGCAGCAACAAGCAGTATTTGTAATGAAATACATGGAAGACATGGATGCTGATGAAATTTGTAAGGCATTGAACATTACATCGTCTAACTATTGGGTGTTGATACACAGGGCCAAACTCGGACTGAGAGCCTGTTTGGAGAAAAACTGGATCAACCTCAAATAATAACCTGATCAACATGGGATTGTTTACTATCAGTTGTAAAAAAGCCACTTATCTGGTTTCAAAAAAAGAAGAAGGTAAGTTGAACTGGATCGAAAGCATTCAGTTGCGTTCGCATATGGCCATCTGTAGTTTATGCAGGTTATTTGAACAGCAATCAAAATTCATCAGCAAGCAAGCTAAACACTTGCATGGTGAGGCGTCTCTTTCGGAGGATCAAAAAAAGAAAATTGAACAAGCTTTACATCAAGTTCAATAGGTCGCAGATAATCATGATTGATTATGATTGCTAAAAAAAATGTCGAACGTATTATTACATTCGACATTCATTATTACTCTGTTGGATATTCATTATTTCTCCGAAGGATTCTTCTTACCCGCTAGTAATTTTTCCAGTGCTGTCTCCAGTCTTCTTTGACGGGTCTCTTCTTTTTTAGCACCTTGAATCCAGGTTACATATTCTTTTTGGTTGGTAAAAGATAAAGAAGTGAAAAACTCTTTGGCTTCTTCATGTTTGGTAAACAGTCTTTCCAGTTCAACCGGTGCCACCACCAAACGTTTTTCAAAATCCACACCCATTTCCTGACTTTTTACTTCTGAGAAGGCTCTGGAACGGTTAGGGATTTTATCGGTTTTTTTAAACCGAATCGCACTCCACACATGATCCAATGCTACCTGACGTACAGATTCGTATTCTTTTTTGGTCAAACAATCCCAACTGCAATCGCGGTTCAGATCGCTGACGATCTTGCTGGTTGTTTTAGGATAGGCCACCCATAGTTTACTGTCTTCATGCAAGGCCGGTATCACTTCACACAAAACTGTATTCAACTGCTGTTGGCTGATGGCAAATACCAAGGCAAAGTCTACCTTTTTACTTCTCAACAGCGGAGTTACATTTTTGGCGTAGGTTAATTTGGCAAACTGCTTTTCGATGGCTGAAGGAAGACCCTGGATTAAGAGGTTCTTCTCATCCTTCAGCTGTAATTTTTCTAACATCGTCTGATTTGACATGCCTAAAGAGAAATTTACAAGGATGAACAAAAGAAATGCAAAGTTAAAAAAATGTTACCGCTTTCCGCAAACAAATGGCGGGTATTTTGTGTTTGAGGCCGCTTTTTAACAGAAAAAGAGCTGATTTTACTATCATATTATAATTAATGAAATGCTATTCAAGCAATTTCAGAAAAACTCTGTGACACTTCGCATTAACTCCGTGCAACTCCTGTGGTTATTTATTGGACCACAGGAGTTGCACGGAGTTACACAGTTTTTTGACTTTTGACTTTTGATTTTTTATTTCTTATAATACTCCCTCACCGTCTGATCCATGATCTTTTGCAGTTCGGCAATACGGGTTTCATCTGCGGGGTGCGTACTTAGGAACTCAGGGGGTTTATTGCCTCCGGATGCAACAGACATTCTCTTCCAAAAAGCAATGGCTTCACGTGGGTCATAACCTGCTAGGGCAGAAAACATGAGTCCCAATCGATCTGCTTCCAATTCATTTTTACGGCTAAAGGGTAACATCACTCCTACATTAGAGCCAATACCATAAGACATCATGAATAAGTTTTGAGTTTCCGTGGGTTTGGATGCCAATGCTGCAGACAATGCCATCCCGCCTAATTGTTGAAACATACCCTGACTCATCCGTTCATTACCATGACGCGCCAATGCGTGTGCCACTTCATGCCCCATTACAACAGCCAGCCCGGCTTCATTGGCTGTATAGGGAAGGATACCTGTATACACTACGATCTTTCCTCCCGGCATACACCATGCATTGGGTTCTTTATTGTTCACGAGGTTCACTTCCCACTGAAAATTTTCCAGTTCTTGACTCAATCCTTTCTCCGTATAATATTGTTTGATCGATTCAATGATACGATCCCCTACACGCTTCACCATCACTGCCTCCTTACTGGCTGTTGCCGATACAGCAGGATTCGCCGTCATAAACTCTTTGTACTGAGAAAATGCCATGGCCTGCACTTCAGATTCAGGAATCAAATTGAGTTGTTTACGTCCGGTAATCGCATTACGATGACAGGATACTGCAACCATAATAACCGCAAACAATAAAATCAGGTACTTTTTCATAGATCAAAACTTTAGGGAATACAACGAAAAATCTTGCCAAAGATAAGACTGGAATGAAGTGTTGCAGTGTTATAGTTGGCTTATGGTTTATGGTCCATAGTCCATGGTCCATGGTAGGAATACTTTTTTAGATGGTAAGTAGTATATCAGAGTATACCACCACCTCAACTATTAACTATGACCCATAAACCAAAACCTATAACCTATAACCTATAACCCATAAACTATGGACCATGGACCATGGACTATCGACTATGGACTACTCTCAATTCTGCTTAAACCTATCGCGGCGAAGGCGGCGGCGGTCGCGGTGGCGAAGGATGGGCACTTTACTTTCGGTGCCTTTCAGGATGCGAGAAATATTTTTTTGATGGGTTAGAACCACCATCAATGCTACGAGTACCGCAAAAATGCGATAGAGTGTTTCTTCTTCGTTGAAGATAAATAGGATAAACACCATAAAGGAAATACCCGCTAGAATAGAACTTAAAGAAACAAATCGTGTCAGGTATAATACGATCAGGAATACGCCGATACAACATAATGCTACAACGGGTTGAATGGCCACTGCCATACCCAGTAAAGTTGCTACCCCTTTACCACCACGGAAATTGGCCCAGATCGGGAAAATATGTCCCAGTACAGCCGCCAGTCCCAATCCAATCATGAGGTTGGTTCTATCCCATTCATTGGTTAAATAGTAAGGGAGAAGAATATAGAGTGAAGTTGCGATTACACCTTTGATGACATCTATCATCATCACAAAACTGCCCCATTTAGAGCCGAGTACGCGGAATGTGTTGGTAGCACCTGCGTTACCACTTCCGTAGTCTCTGATATCAATACCAAAAAAGCTTTTGCTAACCCAAATAGCGGTAGGAACAGATCCAATAAAATAGGCCAATACAATGAGCAATAATTCGTTCATCGGGGGGTGGTTGAAGTTTGGAGCTACAAATATAGCTAAAATGAAGATAATGATTTCTTAACAGACCCCAATGGGGAAAATCAGTTCTTCAGACGTAAAGCTATCCACCCTCCCTTTTCCAAGGTAAGCTGATGGGTCCAACCCAATGTTTTACAGGCTGTTAGTATGTCGGATTCGTCCATCACCAGTAACCCGCTGAGTAAAATAGAGCCCCCGGACTTCACAGCTTTACCTAAAAAAGCTAGGTTATCGAGTATGATATTCTTGTTAATATTGGCGATGACGATATCATATTGTTTTTCCACGTTAGCAGTATCAAGTAATTGAATATCAATATAATTACAATGATTGATTGAACTATTTTCGGAAGCATTTTCAATACACCAAGGATCGTTGTCGACAGCGAGGATCTCGACAGCCCCCAGTTTTTCAGCAAGGATGGCCAAAATGCCTGTACCGGTTCCAAAATCAAAGACAGATTTCCCTTGAAAATCAATATCTTCCATCAACTGCATCACTGAATAGGTGGTTCCGTGGTGACCGGTTCCAAAACTCATCTTGGGCGTAATAATGATTTCATGTTTCACTCCTGTTGCTGGAGGGTGAAAACCAGCCCTTATAGATACAAAGTTACCCACCTGAACCGGCTCAAAATTAGATTCCCAAAGGGCATTCCAATTTTGTTTTTCAATTATTGATTTTGAATAAGTTAAAGCATATTGATTCAATATAAAATCAATATCTGAAAAGGATATATTCTCTTCCGGCGCATAAGCTTTTAGTCGATCTTCCAGCTCTTCAAATCCCTCAAATCCAATCAATGACAACTCCGCTATCAGGTTTTCCATTATGGTTGGATCAGGTACAGCTATTTCGATTTCGATGGTTGTAGCACTGTTACTCATACTCATTCATTTTAGTAAAGAAAAGAGGCATTCTCGCAAAAGAATGCCTCCGTATCAGATTGACAATAAAAATTATTCTCCTTTAGGCTCACCAGATTGTTCTTCTCTTGGCTTCTGTCCTTCCGGTCTTGGCATCAATACCTTACGGCTCAATTTGAACTTGCCGGTCTTAGGATCCAATCCCACCAGTTTCACTTTCACCATATCACCTTCGTTGAACAAGCCTTCCATGCTTTCTAAACGCTTCCAGCTGATTTCACTGATGTGTAACAATCCTTGCTTACCCGGCATGAATTCAACGAATGCGCCGAATTCTTTAATGCCTTTTACCGGACCTTCATATACATCTCCTACCTGAGGAACTGCGGTGATACCACGTACCCAAGCTACCGCCTTATCAACTGATTCTTTATTCGCCGAGAAGATGCTCACTTCACCTGTATTACCCACTTCTTCAATGTTGATGGTAGTACCAGTTTCGCGCTGAATCTCTTGTATTACTTTACCACCTGGTCCGATTACCGCACCGATGAACTCTTTGTCGATCACCAATTTCACCATACGTGGAGCGTGTGGCTTCACGTCTGGACGATGTGCCGGAATACACTCATACATCGCATCAAGGATATGTAAACGACCCTTTCTAGCCTGCTCCAGTGCCTCACGCATTACTTCCATGCTCAGTCCGTCTACTTTGATATCCATCTGTACACCACAAATACCATCACGGGTACCGGTTACTTTGAAATCCATATCACCCAGATGATCTTCATCACCCAAGATATCAGTCAAAATTGCATATTTACCATCTTCACGGGTAATCAATCCCATCGCTACGCCACTTACGTGCTTTGGAACAGGAACACCTGCATCCATGAGTGCCAATGAACCGGCACAAACAGTAGCCATAGAAGAAGAACCATTACTTTCTAAAATATCACTCACCACACGTACGGTATATGCATAAGTGCTGCTATCCGGCATCATCTGCTTCAATGAGCGTTGAGCCAGGTTACCATGTCCTACTTCACGACGGCTTTGTCCGCGCATCATCTTTACTTCACCGGTACTGAATGGAGGGAAATTATAATGTAGGAAGAATTTAGAGTCTACTGATTTTGCCGCACTTTCTACCAATAACTCATCTAAAGCCGTACCAAAGGTAACCGTTGTAAGTGATTGAGTTTCACCACGAGTGAACAATGCGGAACCGTGTGGAGTTGGCAATGGATCGATTTCCATAGCCAGCGGACGTACTTCATCCAATTTACGACCATCCAACCGGAAACGGTCATCAATGATCATGCTACGAACTACTTCCCATTTCAGGTCTTCGTAGTATTTTTTCGCTAATTTTTTCTCAAGGTCAGTAGCTTCTTCACCTAAACTGGCGATCAGCTCTTCTTTCAATGCACTGTAAGCATCACTGCGCTCATGTTTGGCAGATCCTTTACGAGAGATCTCATACACACGCTGTTTTGCAAATGCATTTACTTTCTCGCGAATCTCCTCATTCTGCTCGGGCTTCTTATAATCGCGAACGGTGGTAATACCTTTCTTCGCACGCAATTCAGCCTGTGCTTTGATATGAACACGGATGGCATCATGTGCCAATTCCAATACTTTAATGAGGTCTGCTTCAGAACATTCTTTGGCTTCACCTTCCACCATCATCAGGTTTTTCTCAGTAGCCGCTACAATAAATTCCAATTCTGATTTCTCCAGTTCTGAACGGGTTGGGTTGATGATATACTCACCATTGATTCGTCCAACACGAACTTCACTGATGATTTCTTTCACAGGGATATCTGAAACGGCCAATGCTGCAGAGGCTGCTAAGCAAGCCAATGAATCAGGCATCACTTCATCATCACTGGAGATCAGGCTTACCAATACCTGTACATCGCAGAGATAATCTTCAGGGAACAATGGACGCAAGGCACGATCAATCAATCGACTGGTCAGGATTTCATAATCATTCAAACGTGCTTCACGCTTGAAGAAAGAACCGGGGATACGTCCCGCAGCAGCAAATTTTTCCTGATAATCTACGCTCAAAGGGAAGAAATCTTGTCCTTCCTTAGGTTCTTTATTGGCAACTACAGTTGCGAGTAATACGCAATTACCCTGACGAACTGTAACGGCTCCATCAGCCTGACGGGCCAACTTACCGGTTTCTATGGTAACGATACGATTTCCACCGATATCGAAACTTACACTAAATGGTTGTGATAACATAAACTGATTTTGTAAAAGACTTTATTCAAACATAAGGCGGGAAATCATGCTGAAAAAGCCCGGTTATTTGGGATTGATGAACGAAAAACAGGTATAGACACAAATAACTATTCCCAACCGCTAAAAAATATCAGTTGGGAATAGCATGTATCATAGACTGAAAAATTATTTTCTCAGACCCAGTTTCTCGATAAGTGCACGATAGCCCTGCAGGTTTGTTTTCTGCATGTAAGTCAACAAACGCTTACGCTGACCTACCATCTGCATCAAACCACGGTGAGTGGAATAATCTTTTTTGTTGGCTTGCAAGTGCTTAGAAATGTGGGCAATACGCTCAGTCAGTAATGCAACCTGACCTTCAATAGAACCCGTGTTAGTGGCTTTACCACCGAATTCAGCAAAAATGCTGGCTTTTTTTTCTGTTGTTAAATGAGACATCTGAAAATGTTTAATAGACTCCGGAATGTTTTCCTCTTTATTTTTATCGGCTGCAAAGGTAGGTAATATCATGGAATTTTGATAATTTTAAATCCTGATTTTTAACCCGATTTGTCTTCCGGCGCCTACGGTATCCTCCCGTACCTGTTCAACCGCCGAAAAATGTTGTTTGCCAACTCCCTCATCAAGGGAAAATTGTAACTAATTTATTGATTTACAACAGAATACCATTTATTTTGTTGTACCAGCAAACCCATATACATGTTTGGAGTAACAATTCTTGGTAATAATTCTGCCCTTCCTGCCTACGATAGGCACCCCACAGCACAGGTAATTACCCTGAATGAACAGTTATTCCTGATCGACTGTGGCGAAGGCACCCAGATGCAACTGGCCAAGTACAAAGTGAAACGCGGACGCATCAACCATATTTTCATCTCGCACTTACATGGCGATCATTATTTTGGATTAATTGGTTTACTCACCAGCATGGGCTTACTGGGACGTGAACAAGATTTGCATTTGTACGGTCCACCCCAACTGAAAGATATTATTGAACTGCAACTCAATGTAACTGCTACCACCCTTCCTTATGCCCTACATTTCAATGCGCTTGAAATAGAAGGATTGATCCTTGATCATCCCAAATATTCGGTGGAATGTTTTAAAACCCAACACCGTATTCCTTGTTTTGGTTTTATCATTCGTGAAAAAAAGAAACCAAGAAAAATCAATAAAGACGCGGTGCTTTCCTATGAAATTCCTTCTGTGTATTATGAGCGATTGAAAAATGGAGATGATTATGAAACAAGGGATGGAAAAATCATCAAAAACGAATGGGTGACTTATCCCAATATACCGGGAAAAAGTTATGCGTTTTGTGCAGACACGATTTATGATCCGCAAATAGCGGAGAAAACAAAGGGAGTTACTGTTTTATACCATGAAGCCACATATTTGAAAGACCTGGAAGAAAGAGCTGCGGCACGTTATCATTCTACTACCCTTCAAGCGGCTGCGATCGCCCAACAAGCAGCAGCACAAAAACTATTAATCGGACATTTCAGTAGCAAATACGAACTCTTGGATGATTTTCTAACTGAAGCACAATCGGTATTTCCAAATACACAATTGGCGATCGAGGGAACTACCTATTTAATTTGATTTTTTTGATCAAAGCGAATGAAGGAACGCAGATTTTTATGATTGATTATGATCATAACAAATCATAAAAATCTGCGGCCCATCACTTGATCACAGTAACAGCAAGCCATTTATAAAAATCCCGAAACTCCTGGCGCCAGTAGGTTTCATTGTGTTGTCCGAACGGATTGATGACGTTTCGAATCATGTACCGTTGCTTTTTTTGAAGTATATCACTCATCTTCTGCAAATCTGTTACTGATGATCCCCCTTCTTTACTACCCGTATAAAAATAAAAAGCAGGCATGCCGGTAGTATTAAAATTTTCAGCCATCGTATAGATCTCTTTGGATATCCATAAAGAAGGAGAAAAAACACCGGCACCACCAAACACATCTGGATATTGCAATACGGTATATAAACTGATCAACCCACCCATACTACTTCCCAGTACATAATTGTTAGGAGCAGATTTCAAGATTCTGTATTTTGAATCGATATACGGCTTTAATGTTTTTGCAAGAAATTCCGCATAGGCCTTCCCCTCTCCCTTACCATATTGCGGATGATCGAATGGATTGTATTCCGTCATTCGTTTATCTCCTCCATTATCGATACCCACTACAATACATTCCTTTTGTAATTGTTGTTGCAAGCTGTCCAAACATTCATCCACACCCCATTCACCCATAAAAGCAGTTTGCTCGTTGAAGAGGTTTTGTCCGTCCTGCATGTAAATAACAGGATACGTTTTTGCTGAAGTAGCATAACCTTTTGGCAAATACACCCAGATTCTGCGGGTACGATTGAGTTCTGGAATTTTAAATGCGGTATCCATAATACGCACTTGTGGACTCGCCGTATATCTTTTTGGTTTTTCAGGATATTCATCTTTCCAACCCGGAATGGTAAACTCTTGCGTCAAATCATCATTCACTTCTAATACACGATCGGCGATATCTCTTCCATCAGCAGTAGTTTCTACTTTATCAAAACCACCACGTGTAAATTTGAAGGCATAAGTGCCTGCTGCCATTCCACGCAACACCACACTTTTTCTGGAACCGCCAAATGGTTTGAGTTTATAATTTTCATCTTTAGGATTCCAGTTATTGAAGTTACCGGCTACATAAATATCATCGTTCTCTTTGGTGGCGACTGAATTTACAATGAGACGTACCGTAAACTGTGCTTTCGACTGTACAGTAAAGAAAATAGCGAATAGTAAAATGACTTGCTTCATATTTTGAAAATACAAAACTCTTGTATTGATCATGGATCAAAATAGTTAAAATAATTAAGCCACAGATTCACAGATTGTTTTAAAATAATCTGTGAATCTGTGGCTTATAATCACCACCAAAAGGTTTAATCTAATATCTCAACATCCTTCGGATACTTCGCAGCATTGAATACAAACACATTATCAGCTACTGCTTTATTGGGTACAATATTGGTGAAGCTTACTTGTACGGTATTGTTTCCTTTATCCAAGATAACTGCACGTGTAATCATGTTTTTAGACTTATCAACAAAAATGTTGACTTTAGAAAAATTCTTACGGCTATCCAATGGTTTCAATTCGATCTCATGAAAATTGCCCTTGGTACCCATCAGTTTATAAGAAAAATCTTTATCATAGGCCCCTGACAATATTTTTTGTGGGCTGAGTGTTTGTCCACCCTCTTCTACTGCAGAAACCGTAATGGTTTTGGAACCATCATAGTTATAGGTTTTTGCTCCATCACAAAGGATTTCATTCTTCCCTTCTTTCAGTACATACTTTTGTCCTTTGGTAACAATGGTCCCTTTTTTGGTTCCATTATTTTTACCTCTACTGGTAACGGAAGTGATGGTAAACCCGGCGGAAATGGTTTTATATGCTTTGACCGTGGCACTAACAGCATCCAATATTTTTTTGGCATTGGGATCATTCTGTGCATTCACTTGCATCAACATCACCAACAGAACAAGCGCAATCGAGTATAATTTCTTCATTCTTTTCAATTAAAGGCGCAAATATAAGTTTTACTGCCTTGTATGACAGAAAGCATGCCAATTAGTTTATACCCAGGGGTTAAGATGCTGTTATAAATCGGCGAAATGGCAGAATTATGACATAGAATCGAGGAATTCCTGGAGTTCCATATCGGTTTTAAATAATACTTCTCTGGCTTTACTACCTTGATTAGGTCCCACTACGCCTGCGGCTTCCAATTGATCCATTAATCGTCCGGCTCGGTTATAGCCTAGTTTCATTCGGCGTTGTATGAGAGACGTAGAACCCATTTGACTTTGAACAATCAGTCTTGCGGCATCTTCAAAAAGTGGATCGCGTTCACTGGCATCAAAATCTTTTCCTTCCATTTCTTTCTCATCTACATATTCCGGTAACAAGAAGGCTTGCGGGTAACCACGTTGGTCGCCGATGAACTCACATACATTTTCTACTTCCGGTGTATCAACAAAAGCACACTGTAAGCGGGTAATTTCACCATTGTAGCTTACGAGCATATCTCCTTTTCCAATCAATTGTTCCGCACCACCTGCATCTAAAATGGTTCTGCTATCAATCTTGCTCGATACTTTGAACGCAATACGCGCCGGGAAATTCGCTTTGATAGTACCTGTGATGATATTAACGGATGGACGTTGTGTAGCAATGATTAAATGGATACCAATGGCCCTAGCCAATTGTGCCAATCGGGCAATCGGCATTTCTACTTCTTTACCTGCTGTCATGATCAAGTCTGCAAACTCATCCACCACCAGTACAATGAAAGGAAGGTATTGATGTCCTTTTTCCGGATTGAGTTTTCTGGCGGTGAACTTTTCATTGTACTCACGAATATTTCTACACCCTGCTTCTTTTAACAGATCATACCGATTATCCATTTCAATACACAATGCATTCAATGTATGCACCACTTTTTTGGTATCCGTGATGATCGATTCTTCTTCTCCCGGAAGCTTTGCCAGAAAATGCTTTTCGATCACACGGTATAAACTCAATTCTACTTTTTTCGGATCCACCAATACAAACTTGAGTTGTGATGGATGTTTCTTGTACAACAAGGATACCAGTATCGCATTCAATCCCACCGATTTTCCTTGTCCGGTAGCACCCGCCATCAACAAGTGTGGCATACTGGCTAGGTCAACAATAAAGTTTTCATTATCGATTTTCTTACCGATCGCAATCGGCAACGAGAATGCACTGTTCTGAAACTTATCACTCGCTAATAAGGTTTTCATACTCACCACAGTCTTGCGCACATTCGGTACTTCAATACCAATGGTTCCTTTTCCGGGTATCGGCGCAATGATACGGATACCAAGGGCCGCCAGACTCAAGGCAATATCATCTTCCAAATTTTTAATTCTGCTGATACGCACACCCGGAGCCGGTACAATTTCATACAAGGTTACAGTTGGCCCCACCGTTGCTGCGATACGCTGAATGGCGATATCATAGTTTTTAAGTGTGGCAATGATCTGATTTTTATTGGTCTCCAATTCAGTGGGATCATGAACAATTTTTTCACTACCATGCGTTTCCAATAAGTCCAATCCCGGATATTTATAATCTTTCAGATCCAGTGTTGCATCGTATTTGGTATTCAGTTTACCGGGTGTAGCTACCGGCACTACATCCAGCTCTTCTTCTTCCTCAGGTGTTTCTTTGATCTCGAGTTCGAGTCCATCTGCATCTACATTCATTTTCTTGGGAGGTATCACATTGATCAATGGTTCCGGTTTGAAAATTTCTTCTTCCATTGCTATATTCATCTCTTCTTCTTCCTCCTCTTCGAATTCTTCTTCCTCTTCTTCTTTCTCCACCATATCAAATTCATTCATCGGATCTGTGGTTTCCTCCTCTTCTTTTGGCATGATCACCACCACACCACTTGCATCAGATTTCAATTTATTTTGACTGATTGGTAGTCCATTTTCTTCCTCTGTTTCAGCTGTAACTGCCCCGGTCTCATCCCATTCCTGCTTTACAGCAACTTCATCATCGATCGATAATTTAAAATCATCATCATGTGCTTTATTGACTGTAGGCGAAGAAAAATTCCATTCCGGCCATTTGAAACTCGGATTGAAACGCCAGATCACATAACTGAAGACCGATAACAACAACAGTGCTCCTGTTCCAATATTACCGATCCATTTTATAAACCAGGCATTCAACAATTCACCCACACCTCCGCCCCAAGAGAACACACTGGCACGTGATACAAAGGCAAATGCCATGCTCAACACTACCAAACCCACAATGACGTAACGGATATTACGAACAAGACTGAATATTTTTTTACCAAACAAGAGATTCACTCCGAGTACAAAAAAGAAAGTACAGAAGAGATAGGATGCCAGTCCAAAACCCTTGTAGAAAAGACTATGCGCCACATAAGCACCTAGTACTCCTAAGAGGTTATTCACTTTTACATCATCGGTTGCAAATATGCGGATACCAAACTGGTGTACTTTATCCTGATCTTCTTGCCAGGTAAATAAATAAGAAGTGAGGGCAACAAACAAGAAGATAGTCAACAATAAACTGGAAGCACCCAGAATTTTGGTGGTGCGTTCATCCTTTACTACCTCAGTAACCGTTACTTCCGGTTCTTTATCAGGCGTTAGTTCTTCCGGATTGGGAGCAGGTGGTGTTTTTTTCTTCAAGCGGTTTGCCATGAAAACAAATATAAGCTATGGCAATGCCAGCTCCATCTGACTACCCACCTATGTGCAAAACTGATAAACAGATGCGGAGTTTTCCACTTTTATTAAGCGCCCTTACTGATACCCAATGCCAGACAAATCCAGCCGGCTACCAATAAAGTGCCTCCCAATGGTGTGATAGGACCTACCCATGAGAGTCCATTGACTTGTGCTGCAGATTTATAAGTAAGCAGGTATAAAGACCCACTAAACAACAACATACCCGCCATAAACAATACGCCCGCCGCTTTCATCAATGAAGCTTGTCCGGATGCAAAAACAAATCCCGTCAATGCCAATGCAAATACATGATAAAACTGATATCGAACCGCTGTTTCATAAGTCACCAATGCTTCTGCTGAAACAATTTTCTTCAATCCATGTGCACCAAATGCGCCCAATACTACTGTGAGTGCTCCCAAAAATGAGGCGATGACCAAATAACTTTTATGCATATTGTTGAATGATTTTTTTAAAATTAGCTTCTGTAATCGATCCCTCCGACAAATGATGTTTGGCAAGTGCATAGAAAACTTCCCTTTCTTTTCGCTTATTCATCAAAAAATCGGTTAGTTCTTTGTCTGATAGATCGCGGATAAGTGGACGGTGTGATTTTTCAGGGATTAATCGCTCCGTAAGTACTTCTACCGGCTCATCGATCCAAATGGTGACGCCTTGTTTGTTCATCCATTCCATATTGTCAGCAAAGCATGGGGTACCACCACCCGTAGCCAGTACAAAAGATTTCTTCTCACCAAACCAACGAAGGATTTTGGATTCTGTTTTTCTGAAATAATCCTCTTCGTCTTCCTCGAAAATTTCACTGATCGTTCTCTCTTCGTGCGATTCAATCAGAAAATCGAGGTCATATCCACCTGTCTTGAGCTTTTTTGCCAACAGCCTGCTCCAATAAGATTTTCCGGAGCCCATCATGCCTATGAGAAATATTTTCATGGTGTTAGGTGTTAGGTACTAGGTGCTGGGTACTAGGTGTCAGCTACTGGTATTACGTATTAAATCGGTACAAAGGATTTATGAATACTTAGAGAAACATTATGACTAAAGCGTCACACTTGTACCTAGTACCTTGCACCTAGCACCTTTTATTTAAATGCATTCATCCCCGTAACATCCATTCCCGTAATCAGTAAATGGATATCGTGGGTTCCTTCGTAGGTAATGACACTTTCCAAATTCATCATATGACGCATGATACTGTATTCGCCGGTGATACCCATACCACCCAACATCTGACGTGCTTCTCTGGCAATATTGGCTGCAATCTCACAGCTGTTTCTTTTGGCCATACTTACTTGTTGGGGTGTTGCTTTTCCTTCATTCATCAATACACCCAATCTCCATACCAGCAACTGTGCTTTGGTGATTTCAGTGATCATTTCTGCCAATTTCTTTTGTTGCAGTTGAAAGCCACCGATTGGACGATCAAACTGAACTCTTTCTTTGCTGTAACGCAATGCCGTATCATAACAATCCATGGCTGCACCTAAAGCTCCCCAGGCAATGCCATAACGGGCTTTGGTTAAACAACCCAAAGGACCTTTCAATCCCTTTACATTCGGTAAGATATTCTCCTTCGGAACTTTCACATTGTCGAAAACGAGTTCACCGGTAGCTGAAGCACGTAAGCTCCATTTACCATGTGTAGTTGGTGTACTAAAACCTTCCATGCCACGCTCAACGATTACTCCCTGAATATCTCCCTCTTCATTTCTTGCCCATACAACTGCCACTTGTGCAAAAGGTGCATTGCTGATCCACATTTTAGCGCCATTCAAAATCACATGATCATCGGCATCTTTAATATTGGTTAACATACCGGCAGGATTACTTCCGTGATCAGGCTCTGTTAAACCAAAACAACCCAACCACTCACCACTCGCCAACTTGGGTAAATATTTATGTCGCTGTGCTTCATTACCATACGCATAAATAGGGAACATCACCAAGCTACCCTGCACACTGGCAGTACTACGCACACCACTATCACCACGCTCCAATTCTTGCATCATTAAACCATAGCTGATATAATCCAATCCACCCCCACCATATTCAGCAGGAACGGTTGGACCAAAGCAACCCAGATCTCCCAATTGCTTCACGATATGTTCAGGGAATTCAGCACGTTGTGCATAGTCTTCAATGATCGGAGAAATTTCTTTTTTGACATAGTTCCGCACGGATTCGCGAATGAGTTTATGTTCTTCTGATAATAACTCATCCAACTGATAATAATCGGGCGATTGGAATAGATCGGTTCTGGCAGCCATGAGATGTTAGGTTTTATTTCGTTCTTAAGGTCGGTCGCCTGTTAACGCGGCAAATTTACATGGATGTGCCTTGTAAGCCTTGTTTTGTGGCATTTTTATTTGTTTTCAAGTTTTTAACATTCAATAAACCCTCCATTTTCCAACCTTTTTGTCACCCGCATCTCTTATCCCTGTAAAACAACCCGCAGTATGAAACACACAATAACTGTATTACGTTCAGCTCTATGCATGTTCATTTGCATGGTCTTGATGAACAACAACAACACACAAGCTCAGGATAACTATAAATGGGCAGTGACCAAGCAAAAGGATTACAGTAAATCCTATCCGGTTTCCAATGAAACCCTTTCCCTAAAAAATCAATTCGGGAAAATGGAGATCAAAACCTGGGATAAAAATGAAATCAAAGTAGATGTCAAAATCGTGGTTTCTACACAAGAAGAAGATTTTGCCAACAACTTACTGGATGCCATCCAGGTAAAAGATGAAAAAACAGCCGATGAAATCAGCTTTAGAACCCAGATCGGTGATGAGAAAAAAGGATGGAGCAGTAACCAAAGTAGTAAAATGAATATCGATTACACTGTATACCTTCCTGCCAAAGCTAAATTAAATGCTAGCAACAGTTTTGGTCCGATGGAACTGGGCGATTACAGCGGTGAAGCCAATATCACCAGCAGTCATGGTACACTCACTGCCGGACATCTTTCCAACCTCAAATCATTGAGAGTAAATTTTGGAAAAGCCAAGATTGCCAAGCTGGGCAATACAGAAGTAAATTTCAGTCATACTCGTATTGATATTGAAGAAGTCACCGGTGATTTGAAAGGCACCATCAACTTTTGTAACAGTATTGATCTAGCCATTAATAGCAATGTCAAAAATATTGAGCTAAAAAATAATCATACCAGTTTGTACCTCTTATTACCAAAGGGTAATGGCATCAGTTATGATATTGCTACCAATAACGCCACTACTACCGGTAAGGGAGATATCGTACTAGAGGAAGAAAAACCTGCTTCACCCGGACAAAGAATCAGCTTCCGCCCCAACCGCCACTATGTAGGAAAAATCGGGAATGGAGCGGGGATGAATATCAATATCAAGAGCAACTTTGGGTCTGTGAGGTTGATGTGAGGGTGAATTAATTTTAACCACAGAGTGGCACTGAGTTTGGCGCAGAGTTACACAGAGTAAGTTCTCTCAGTGTAACTCCTTGAAAAAAACTCAGTGCCACTGTGTGGTTAAAAATCGAAAACATAGATTTCTTATCTTACGCATGAAAATCTGTTTATGAAAAAAGCCCTTTTAATTATTCTATTCGCTGCCACCGGCACGATTGCTGCTGCCCAAAACAACCCCAAGCCAGAAGAACAAATCAGAAAATACTGGTTTGTAATGCTACTGAAAGGTCCGGTAAGGAATCAAGATTCAGTTACTGCTGCTAAGATCCAGAAAGGATATCTGGATAATATGGATAAGATGTATTATGATGGTAAATTAAAAGTTGCTGGTCCGTTTGGAGATGGGAAAGACTGGCAAGGTATTTTCATTTTTGATTGTGCTACTAAAGAAGAGGTAGAAGCTTTATTAAAAACAGACCCTGCGATTGCGGCTGGTAGATTGATTGCTGATATCAGGCCTTGGTATACGGCACCTACGGGTAGTTTTGTGCCGGGAAAACCGAAGGCTTAGTTAGGTGATGGTACTAGGTACAAGTAGACTCGAAATGTTACGTACTTATTAGTAGAATCTAACACCAATTACCTAACACCTAGCACCTAGTACCTTGCACCCAGCACCTACTACCCGCACCCCATCTTTCCTTACCTTCACGACCATTAATGCAATCACATTGAACGAGCAATCAACAAGTAGCAAAAAAAGCTGGCCATACATTCTATTCACCAATCTTACTTTTTATGTACTCATTGCCATCATTGCAGGAGTACTACTTGGGCATTATTTCCCTGCTACCGCCATCAAAACCGAATGGATTGGAAAGACTTTTGTTGACATCATCAAACTCTTTATTGCACCCATTATTTTTTTAACCATTGTATTGGGCATCAGTAGTATTGGCAACTTGAAAAAAGTAGGTCGCATCGGTATCAAATCACTGATCTATTTTGAAATTGTTACCACACTGGCTTTAGGTATCGGTATCGTAGTGGCTTTGATTGTACAACCGGGGAATATCGATAGAACAGGATTACAATTACAAGATGCCAGTAAGTATACCCATCAAGCAGGAAGCAGTTTTAGCTGGTCTGCATTTTTTAAATCGAATCTCACTTTACAGGTGTTGGCGATAGCTATTGTGATTGGAATCATTCTCAATTACTCAAAACATCGACTAAAAGTTATTCATTGGCTAGGAAGAATAGCACATTATGTATTCCTAGCATTGAAGTATGTAATGTACTTAGCGCCACTGGGTGCTTTTGGCGGCATGGCATTTACGGTTGGAAAGTTTGGATTACAAACTCTGGTGCCTTTGGGGAAATTGATGGCCTGTGTATACCTCACCATGTTTGTGTTCATCTTTTTTGTTCTGGGTAGTATCATGCGATATTATGGATTCAGGATCGGATCCTTTTTAAAATCCATCAAAGAAGAATTATTGATCGTATTGGGTACTTCCTCTTCTGAAGCAGCACTCCCTTCCATCATGCGAAAGCTGGAGAAAATGGGATGTAGTAAATCGGTGGTAGGATTGGTGATCCCAACAGGTTATTCATTTAATCTGGATGGTACATCAATCTACTTATCCATGGCTGCCATCTTTCTTGCGCAATTGTATAATATACATTTAAGTCCGGGTGAACTGTTAACCATCTTATTGGTACTCATGCTCACCTCCAAAGGAGCAGCCGGTGTTACCGGTAGTGGGTTTATTGTACTGGCTTCTACCCTTGCAGCCATAAAAACCATCCCACTGGAGGGACTTGCATTTTTACTCGGCGTAGATAAGTTCATGAGTGAAGCCAGAGCCATTACGAATATCATTGGCAACGGGGTTGCTACTTTGGTAATTGCGAAGAGTGAGAAAGAGTACGTTGAGGAAGATGTATGATGGCAGATATCAGATTTCGGATGTCGGACATTTGAATTGACAAAGCTAGTTATCCTGAGAGTAGCGAAGGATGTAACGCAGATTGTCATGATTAATCATGATAGATCATGACAATCATGACAATCCGTGTTCTATTCAAACAGACTGTAACGAAGTATTAATATAGTCTTTCTAAGACCCCTTTTCTTTTTACAATATTTTTATAATCCCATTGAATATCGATCGATTTCTTTAGCCAGCGTTTTAGGTCTTTGGTGTTGACCTCTTCAACAGAACTGTATCTTTTTTCTGCAGCTTTGAATTTACCTTCTTTTGCCAAGCTATCTTCCTCGAATGATTGTCCACTCCAGAATAACAATCGAATACCCCCTTTCAACTTACTATATCCCACAATAGGATTTCCATCTAGGAACCAAACAGGATGCGCATGCCAGATCTTACTTTCTGCTTTTTTTAATACCCCATCAATTTCTTCAGCTAACAAATCACAAATAGATTGGTCTTCAGGTGACTGTTGTTGGTTATAAGAAAGGATGTCGCGAAGCATACACTGATTTTTACATTTAAGATACTGAAAATATCTTTTGTGGGATGTGTGATTATGGATCGCAGATTTTTATGATGGGTTATGATTTTATATGCACTATCATAATCCATCATAAAAATCTGCGTCCTATGCTACTCCCTTATCACTGTATGGTTATATTTGATTCCTAGCAACGCAGCCATGAAAAAAATCATTTGCTACTCCCTACTTTATCTGTTCTTACAAACCACACTCAGTGCACAACAAAAAGCACCCGGCAATCCTGTCATTGAAGGTTGGTATGCTGATCCTGAAGGTGTGATAATCAATCAACAATATTGGATCTTCCCTACTTTCTCTGCCAAGTACAAAGACCAGGTTTTTCTTGATGCATTTTCATCGAAAGATTTAGTGAACTGGGTCAAACATCCTCGCGTCATCGACACATCCATCATCAAATGGGCCTATATGGCGATGTGGGCACCATCGATTGTGAAAAAAGACAACCGTTATTATTTGTTTTTCTCTGCCAATGATATCCAAAGCAAAAAAAGAAACGGTGTAAAAGATGATCACAATGGTGGTATTGGTATTGCTGTTGCCGACAAACCTGAAGGCCCTTACAAAGATCATTTGGGCAAACCATTGATCAACCAATTTTACAATGATGCACAACCTATTGATCAATATGTTTTCAAAGACACAGACGGACAATACTATATTCTCTATGGTGGATGGGGTCGTTGCAATATTGGCAAACTTAATGCAGACTTTACCGCACTAATGCCCTTCCCCAATGGATCATTGGTGCAAGAGATCACACCCAAAGGATATGTGGAAGGTCCTACTGCTTTTATTCGAAAAGGAACATACTATCTCATGTGGTCTGAAGGCGGCTGGACAAATGGCACTTACAAAGTAGCCTATGCCAGAGCCAATTCCATTTTTGGTCCGTTTGAAAGAGAAGCCACGATACTGGAAGCCGATAGCAGTATTGCCACCGGTGCCGGACATCATTCCGTACTCAATATTCCCGGAACCGATGAATGGTACATTGTTTATCATCGCAGACCCATTCCCAATTCGGATAGAGATCATCGGGTAACTTGTATTGATCGATTGTACTTCAATGAAGACGGAAGTATTCGCCGTGTGAAGATGACGTTTGAGGGAGTACGGAGAGAGATCTCAAATGTCAGATCGCAGATGTCGGATTTCTGATATAGGATGTCACCCCGAAGAAGGAGGGGTCTCACACCGCTAACAGGTATGGTTAAAGCAAAACAATTCACAAACACTCTAGAAGTGAGAGATGCCTCCTTACGTTATAATGACACCCGCCATCCTGAGCGTAGCGAAGGACTATTTACCTAACACAAAACTCACCACTTCCTTCACCAACTCCTCACTCACCGGTAAAGAGGGATTACTGTAAGACGCCATATTTTCTGCTTGCCCTCCTTCTACGATTTTCAGTACATGATTCATTTTTTGAATCACTACTTTTTTTGCAGTAGGTTTTGCAGTTGCCAATGCATCTGCATCTGCGGTGGTGATCTGCAGATCTTGTGTACCTTGTATGATCAACACCGGTATACTGAGTTTTGTGATTTCTGTTACAGGATTATACTTGAACCAGGAGATCATATAAGGTTGTACACTGGGACGAAAAAAAGAAAACAACATGGGATGTACATCTTTCACTGTTTTACCTTCCGCCAAACTATCAATGATACGATAAGATGCATCTTTGAACACAGCAGGTTGTGAAGCAAGCTGCTCTTTAAAAATACGGTCAGCAGGTTTACCACCTCCGGCAATGGATACAAAACCATCTGCTTTTCCTACCGCAGCGATCATACCAACCAGTGAACCTTCACTATGCCCAGCCACAATGACTTTTGAAAAACGTGCATCTTTTTTAAGTAGCTCAATCCATGCTCTCGCATCTTGTATATAATCATCAAAGCGCAGATCCACTTCGGGTTTACCTGCCGAAACACTTGCAGCAATGCCTCTTTTATCAAACCGAACGGAAGCAATACCTTTTACAGCCAGTCCCTGTGCCAGCATACGCAGACCGTCATTTCTTGTCATCATACTATTTCCGTTACGATCTGTTGGACCTGAGCCTGCAATAATGAGCACCACCGGTATTTTCGAAGAACTGCTGGGCATGAGTAATGCACCCATGATGGTGCCTGTTGGCGTAGTGAGGTTGAAAGGGGTTGATGCGGTATCAGTGTTGGGGCTTGCTTGAATGGATATGAAGCAGATCAGTAATAATAAAAATGAGAGTGCTCTTTTCATGAGATTCATTTAAGATGGATAAAGGTCTGCATTTTTATCAGCTGTGACTCAATGAAAATCCGAGTAATCAACTTTTAGAAAGTTTCGGAACTTTCCAAAAGTTGATTCACAACTGAGATAAAAAATAGAATTTCTACGCGAAGCTTTCAGTCACATTTTTTATAGTTAAAATGTAAAACAGCAATAAGCATATGTTTATATTTTTCGTATGTCTTATACCCATTGTTTTCAATTCTTGTTAACTGTTTCATTTCCTGATAGCAAATGCTCTCACTTTCGTATGGCCCAATATTCTTAACAGAGAATCCTGCGCATTTATCAGAGCAATAGTCATTACAACAAACTCTATATCCCTCTTTAGATTTTATGATATCACTTTCAAAATAAACTTTTTCTTTCTTTTTGATGTCGCTTGTCAAAGAAGCCTCGCCATAAAGTATATATGCATAATATTTACAAGTTGAAGGACTGTCTAAAGTATCAATCGGCCTTAGCGAGAGGGATGCAAATACAATGATTGTAATAGAAGTAATAAAAATAATTTTTCTCATAAGAGTAGTTTAGTCGTTTTATACATAGAATTAATAAGTATAATTCACAAAATCAGTATATTATTTCATTCGTAGGTCACTCAACCAATTGTCAATTACATAAAAAAGGTTGACCTTTTTTGTTATCTAATAACCATTGGGCATATTGGAGCCCGCGGTTCTGTGT
>NZ_JBHYCW010000018.1:0-72071 GCF_051861365.1 Sediminibacterium sp.
CGATTAAAGCTCAGGCGGATCATTTTTAGAGCGGAAGATGGTAAGATATATACGTTCCTGACAAATAATTTTACACTTCAACCCAACCAGATTGCGACTATTTATAAAAACCGATGGATGATAGAACTGCTCTTCAAGCAGATCAAACAAAACTTCCCATTGCGGTATTTTTGGGGAGAAAGTTCTAATGCCATCAAAACACAGATATACTGTGTACTAATGGCGCAACTTTTAATGGTAGTAATCAGAAAAAAAGCAACAACTAAAAAGTCATTTAGCAACATGATCACAGTTATCAGGCTGCATTTGATGAGCTACGTAGAACTGTTATACTTTATAAAAGACACTTATAAAGCCTGGCGAAAAGCTAATGGTCAAAGCATTAACTTTTCACCATAAAAAATATGGGGGAACTCCCCCGTATTTAAGGATATTATTAAAATCTTTCAAATTGACGACCCGCTGCAGTTTACAAAGAATTTACAATAAATTTAGTCGGACAATAATGATTTTTTATTCCTTATTTCTCTGTTTCAATCACCTCCTGACACAATTCAATCAACACCCCATTCGTTCCCTTGGGATGGAGGAAGCAGACCAGTTTATTGTCGGCACCTTGTTTGGGCACGGGGTTCAGCAGTTGGAAGCCTAGATCGGATAGACGTTTCATTTCTGCTTCAATATCAGCTACTTCAAAAGCAATATGATGCATGCCTTCCCCCTTTTTTTCGATAAACTTCGCAATCACGCCCTCCGGATCAGTACTTTCCAGTAGTTCTATTTTGGTTTCGCCTACCTGGAAAAAAGCAGTATTCACTTTTTCAGAAGCCACCATTTCGGTTTTATAGCATGGGGTAGACAGTAATTGCTCGAATAAAGGGATGGATTGCTCAAAACTCTTCACAGCCAATCCGATATGCTCAACTTTTAACATAACTATTAGTTTTAATACAGGGCTTTCGATTTGTGAAAAAAAGCCATCGGGCGGGCTTTTCAGTTCCGCAAGTATAAACCTATTGACGTATTTTTGTGTTAATAAGCAAGCAAATTTCTGAGGATTATGTTGAAACTACCGATTTACCTTGACAACAATGCCACCACACCCATGGACCCGCGTGTGTTGGAAGCGATGATACCTTATTTTACCGAGCACTTTGGTAATGCAGCCAGCCGTAACCACTCTTTTGGTTGGCAGGCAGAAGAAGCAGTTGACTATGCTCGTGAACAAGTAGCCAAATTGATTGGCGCTGACCCTAAAGAGATCATCTTTACCTCAGGTGCTACCGAAGGTGATAACCTGGGAATCAAAGGGGTGTTTGAAATGTATGCCAGCAAGGGTAATCATATCATCACCTGCACTACTGAGCATAAAGCTGTATTAGATACTTGTAAGCATATTGAGCGTCAGGGTGGTGAAGTAACTTATCTGGAAGTAAATCCAGAAGGGTTGATTGATCTGAAGCAATTGGAAGCGGCCATCAAGCCAACCACTATTTTGATTGCTATCATGTATGCAAACAATGAAATTGGTGTTGTTCAACCTGTAAAAGAAATCAGTGCCATTGCTCGTAAACATGGTGTATTATTCTTTACTGATGGAACCCAGGCAGTGGGTAAAATACCTGTGGATGTAAATAAAGATGGCATTGATATTATGGCTTTCACCGGACACAAAATGTACGGTCCGAAAGGAGTGGGCGCACTGTATGTTCGCAGAAAAAATCCGCGTGTGAAAGTAACCGCGCAAATGGATGGTGGCGGACATGAAAGAGGCATGCGTAGCGGCACTTTGAATGTACCGGGTATCGTAGGTTTTGGTAAAGCCTGTGAACTGGCTCGTTTAGAGATGGCGGATGATGCAGCCAGATTGAGCAAGCTGCGCGATAAATTGGAAAATGCATTGATGCAACTGGAAGAAGCCTATGTAAATGGTAGCCGTGAACATCGACTGCCACACGTATCTAACATCTCTTTCAAATATGTGGAAGGAGAAGGTTTGATGATGGGTTTCAATAAAAATATTGCTTTGTCATCAGGCTCAGCTTGTACTTCTGCATCACTTGAACCTAGCTATGTATTGAAGGCATTGGGCTTGGGTGATGACTTAGCACATAGTTCACTTCGTTTTGGTTTGGGTAGATTTACGACAGAAGAACAGATCGACTATACCATTAAAGCAGTCAGTGACACTGTGATTAAATTGCGTGAAATGAGTCCACTTTGGGAAATGTTCAAAGAAGGAATAGACTTGAATTCGATTGAGTGGGCGCATCATTGATAATTTGTCCGCCTAAGGCGGATGAAAATTTGAAAATGGAGAAGAATTCTTCAACACTATTTTCAAATTGATTTTTCAAATTGTTTAATTTTTAAATTTTCTTCAACCATGGCATATTCAGAAAAAGTAATCGACCATTACAACAACCCCAAAAATGTAGGTACTCTTGATAAAGCAAAGAAGAACGTAGGTACAGGACTAGTTGGTGCGCCGGAATGTGGTGACGTGATGCGTTTACAGATTGAAGTAGATGACACGACCGGAGTTATTACCGATGCCAAATTCAAAACCTTTGGTTGCGGTTCAGCTATCGCCTCTTCTTCACTAGCTACGGAATGGCTGAAAGGCAAAACTGTAGACCAAGCAGTAGCTATTGATAATATGGATCTGGTAGAAGAATTGAATCTTCCTCCAGTGAAAATTCACTGCTCAGTATTAGCAGAAGATGCAATCAAAGCAGCGATCAATGACTACCGTAAAAAGAACGGTTTAGAAGAACTGGTATTCGAAGAAAAAGGAGTTCATTAATTGTATATGGCTGATATGTAAAACACTATTAGCCATGAACCATTAACTATAAGCCAATGGTAGCAACAGAAAACAGTATCTACGTAAGCGATAAAGCAAAAAAGAAAGTACAGCAACTGATGGATGAGGCAGGGGTGGCTGGTGATGCTTCTTACTTTCTGCGTGTAGGTGTAGTGGGTGGAGGTTGTTCAGGACTCAGCTACAAACTTGATTTCGATAATGAGATCAAACCGATGGATCAGGTATTTGAAGACAATGGTGTAAAAGTAGTGACGGATCTGAAAAGCTTTTTATACCTGGTAAACACAGAATTGGATTTTTCTGATGGATTGAATGGCAAAGGATTTTATTTCAACAATCCCAATGCCAGCAGAAGTTGTGGTTGTGGTGAGAGTTTTGCGGTGTAGAACACATAACAAATGACATAATTGGTTAAGCCCGAAGGTAATCCCTTCGGGCTTTTTTATTATATATACCCCTTTCAATCTTGTTCAATTTTTGCCTTTTCCGGTTTAGGTGGCGGGGGTGGCGGCGCAGGTTTGCCGGGCTGCTTTACCACTTTTGGTGGGTTTACCTTAGGAGGTGCCGGCGGGGGTGGTGGGGTAGGAACTTTAGATTTTTTATTACTCCATACCGTTACGGGAATAGCATCTTTCCCATCTAAAACTTTAGGCGGAGCTTCCGGTTTCTTTGGCTTTGGAGGCTCTTGCTGACTCTGGGCTAGTATGCCTATTCCCAACAAACCCAGCAGCAATAATGCAATGCGTAGTTTCATAGTAGTTCTTTTTCATAGGATGCTGTGATCTATCAATTCCATAAAGAACACATAAAATATCCATGATCGGTAGCTGTATGGCAGAGAACAATTAGTTTTGACACCATGTGGATGATCTGCAAAAAAGAATGGCAACAATTTTTTAACAGCCTTACCGGATATATCGCTCTGGCCGTATTCTTATTGGTGAACGGATTAATGTTGTTCGTCTTCCCGGAGACTAGTATCCTTGAATTTGGCTATGCCAGTTTATCCGGTTTTTTTAATCTGGCACCATGGATGCTGTTACTCATGATTCCTACCATTACCATGCGCAGTTTTGCAGACGAATTCAAATCAGGGAGTTTTGAGTTGCTCAGAACTTTGCCTCTTACACCCGCACAACTAGTATGGGGTAAATTTTTTGGCGCAATACTTATTGCCTTCTGTGCAGTCATACCTACATTGATGTATGCCGTATCAGTTCAACAACTCAGTGTTACCGGAGGTATTGACATGGGAGCTACGGCAGGCAGTTATATCGGATTGTTATTATTAGGTGCTGTATTCACGGCAATAGGCATTTGTACCAGTAGCTTTACATCCAATACTGTTGTTGCATTTATTGCAGGTGCATTTGTTTGTTTTTTACTATACAATGGATTTGAAGCCATTAGTAAACTCTCTGTATTCAGTGGTGGATTGGATTATTATCTTGAAATGTTAGGGATCAGTTTTCATTATAGAAGTATTAGTAGAGGTGTGATTCGTGTTAGTGATATTGTTTATTTCGGGTGGCTTATTTATTTTTTCTTAACCATCACACAAAGAAATCTGCTAAAACGCTAATGTAAGTGTATGCAAAAACTATCTGAATATAAATATGGTGTGTTGTTTTCGACGATCTTACTGGTAGCAATCATTTACCTAACAGCTAATATTGGAATGCGTGCGGATCTTACTGAAGATAAAAGATACAGCCTTACAAATGCAACCAAGCAACTATTAACTAATGTAGACTCAGTCATTGAAATTGATGTATTCTTGACAGGTAATCTTCCTGCTGATTATAAAAAATTATCTGTTGCAACAAAGGAATTACTCGAAGAATTTTCATCGCTTTCCGGTAATCTCGTTCGTGTAAAATTTGAAAAGCCCGGAGAAGATATTAGCAATGATACTGCTAAGGCCATTTTGTATGATAGCTTGGCTCGTTTAGGTGTTGTGTTTGAAAGAACAGAAGTTACCAATACAGATGAATCTACCTCTCAACTCATCATTCCATCCGCATTGGTGAAGTATGGTAATCGGAAGCCTATTGCCATTGACCTGAGAAGTAGCAGACGGGTATTCAAACAATATAATGTAGTGAATGATGTAGAGCCACTGGAAGACAAAGAAGCTACACGTAATGCAGCAGAGGCTTTATTGGAGTACAAATTTGCCAATGCTATTGATAAGCTGACGCGTGAATACATTCCAACCATTGCCTATCTCGTGGGTAATGGTGAGCCCATCGATATGAAAATTAATGATCTTGGTGAGAGTTTGAGAAATGATTACCGCTTGGCTGTATTCGATCTGAAACAAGGATATCCTGATCCCACCATCATAGATGCTTTGGTGATTGTAAAACCCACCAGTGTTTTTACAGAAGAAGATAAACTGAAGCTGGATCAATATGTCATGAACGGCGGTAAAATCATTTGGTTTATCGATAAACTCCATGCTGAATTAGATAGCTTGATGAGAAGCCAGGCAGAATATACAGCCTACGATCGTGGACTGGATATTGATGATCTACTATTCAAATATGGAGTACGCATCAATGGTGATCTGCTGCAAGATTTGAATTGCTCTAAAATCCCGATCGTAGTCGGTAGAAATCCGGATGGTTCTCCCAATATGCAAAGAGTACCATGGCCTTATTATCCTTTTCTATCATCAAAAACAGACAATCCTATTTCCAAAAATCTGGATCGGGTACTGCCCATTTTCCCATCCAGTATTGATACGGTGAAAGCACCGGGTATACAAAAGACTATTTTATTGGCTTCAGATACGAATAGCCGAAGTATTTCTTCCCCAGCGTTGGTATCTCTCAATAGCGTTAAAAGTGAAGAAGATCTTTTTACATTCAACAGAAGTTATGTTCCTGTAGCCGTATTATTGGAGGGTAAATTTCAATCGCTTTTTGCCAATAGAGTGGGGGTTGATTTGATGGATTCCGTAGAACGTACAACCGGCAAGCCCTTTCAGCGAGCTGCCTTAAAAGAAGGAAAACAGATTGTGGTTTCGGATGCTGATATCGTAACCAATGCACTTAGTAATACCACCGGTCCCTTACCCATGGGAGAACTTCCATTTGAAGGCTACCGTTTTGCCAATCGTGAATTCTTTTTGAATTGTATCGATTATCTCGTAAGCAATAATGGCTTGTTTGAAAGTAGGAATAAAACCATTGTTTTAAGGCTTTTGGACAAAGAAAAGATTGCATCCCAAAAAACCACTTGGCAATTTATCAATATTGTCACCCCTTTACTCGCCTTAGCTATTGCCGGGGGAATTATACAATGGCGAAGAAAAAAGAAATACGGTCTTTAAAAAGGCTCTGAAGAGGTTGGGCGCTATCTTTACGCCATAATTTACCCGCATGACCACTCACCAGATCGTTTATCTTGTTTTCGGAATCGTATTGATACTCGCATTAGTATTCGACTTAGGATTATTGAGTAAAAAAAATGCTCAGATCACCATCAAGCAAGCATTAATGCAAACATTCTTTTGGGTATCGCTGGCATTGGGATTTTTTGTGTTTATGTGGGTAGAGGAAGGACAAAAACTTGCCTTAGAATACTTGAGTGCTTATCTCATGGAATGGAGTTTAAGTATTGACAATATTTTTGTCTTCATCCTTATTTTCAACTCCTTCAAAGTAAAAGAGAAGTATTATTCGCGCGTATTATTGATCGGTATTTTGATGGCCATCGTTTTCCGCGTATTGTTCATCACCATTGGTGTGGCATTGGTAGAACAGTTTCATTGGGTGCTTTACATATTTGGTGTTTTTCTGGTGTATACCGGTTATAAAATGTTTACGGCGAATGAAGAAAAAGAATTTGAGCCGCATGACACTAAGATCTATCGCTTTTTGAAAACTTATTTACCGCTGGCACCTCACGATGGAGATGGTAAATATGTGGTAAGAGAAAATGGTAAACCTTTGTATACCACACTGTTCGTGGTAGTGGTATTGCTTGCCTCTATTGACCTTGTTTTTGCGCTGGATTCTATTCCTGCTGTGATGGGTATTTCAAGAGACAAACTGGTGATTTATACATCGAATATTTTTGCTGTACTTGGACTCCGTTCCTTATTCTTTTTGTTAAGAGGTGCCGTTTCTAAGTTTGATTATTTACAACAAGGTATTGCGATTGTACTCGTGATCATCGGTATCAAAATGCTGGGAGAACATTATATCAATATGTGGGTGGATAAATCAACCCAGGTATTCATTTCTCTTGGATTGATTGTACTTTGTATCTCCGGCTCTATTTTCTACTCCATGTTTGCGAGTAAAAAAGGAACACCGCAGGATGTGCATGATGGTTCTATCTGATCATTAATCATTTTTCTTGATTTATTCTTTGCAACATATCGCCACCATTATTCAGGCCAAAGCACCGCCTGCTGATAATAGAATGGTACAATATTTATTGACCGATAGTCGCAAACTTTTATTTCCCGATACTACTTTATTCTTTGCAATCAGTGGTCCGCGAAGAGACGGGCATGCATTTATTCCTGAGTTGTATGATCGTGGATTAAGATCTTTTGTTGTACACACCTCTTTTCATGAAGTTGCTAGCTATCCGGATGCTTCATTTCTGATCGTAAAAGATGTACTCAAAGCCTTACAACAATTAGCTGCTTTTCATCGTAGTCAATTTCATGTACCTGTTATAGGTATTACCGGCAGCAATGGTAAAACCATTGTTAAAGAATGGCTCTATCAATTACTGAATGCAGATCTGCAGATTGTAAGAAGTCCGCGTAGTTATAACTCACAAATTGGAGTTCCCTTAAGTGTTTGGCAATTACAATCCATGCACACACTTGCCATTTTTGAAGCTGGTATTTCTGAACCGGGCGAAATGGATACGCTTCAGCAAATCATTCAGCCCACTATTGGGATTTGGACCAATTTAGGGACAGCACATAATGAAGGATTCCCCGGTGAAAGAGAAAAAGCATTGGAGAAAGCGAAACTATTCAAAGAAGCAGATCTGTTGGTTTTTTATCGCGATGGAATTGCTCCTCATTGTTATCCGGATACACATGATAAAGCACTCTTTAAAGAGGGTATTCGCTTTTTCTCATGGAGTAGAAATGAAGCTGCCGATTTAAAAATTATTAGTGAAGTGCGCACAGATCATACAACAATGATCGTGGCTTTGTATCAACAGAATACCATCAACATTACGATACCATTCACAGACCGTATATCCATTGATAATGCCATTACCTGCTGGGCAACCATGTTAGCACAGGGCTATGCATTCGAAATGATTCAAGAGAGGATGTTGTTATTACAGCCCGTGGACATGCGTATGCAGTTGATCAAAGCTGTGAATAATTGTTATTTACTGAATGATAGTTACAGTAATGATATCGCTTCATTAGAGCTGGCGCTTGATTTTTTAGTGCAACAAGCCGGCAACAATAAAACAACCGTTATACTTTCCGATATTTTGCAAAGTGGTATTCCTGATGATCGCCTGTATCAGATTGTATTGGAAAAGCTGAGTAGAAGAGGCGTTCAAAAATTTGTAGGTATTGGTCCGGTGATAGCAAGATATGTACATGCTTTGCCACAGTCTGTTCATACAACGTCAGATAGTATTCCCACCATTATTTGTTACCCTTCAACAGCTGATTTTTTAGAACAGGCAAATTTGAATCAGTTCAAGGATGAATACATTCTCTTAAAAGGAGCACGTATCTTTTCTTTTGAACGGATCAGTCAGTGGTTAGAACAGAAAGTGCATCAAACGGTTATGGAAGTGAATCTTACTGCCATGATCCATAACCTGAAAGCATATCAGCATTTTTTGCAACCCAGTACCAAACTCATGGCGATGGTGAAAGCATTTAGTTATGGAAGCGGTTCTGCAGAGGTAGCGCGGGTATTACAATTTCATAAGATCGATTATCTCGCAGTGGCCTATGCTGACGAGGGTGTAGAGTTACGAAAAGCGGGTATCAGTTTACCCATCATGGTGATGAATGTAGACGAGGCAGGATTTGATGCGATGGTTCAATATGATTTGGAGCCTGAGATTTATTCCTTCAATATCTATCGGTCTTTTCATACGTTTTTACAAAATCAAGGAATTCAACATTATCCTGTACATGTCAAATTCAATACAGGAATGAACCGATTGGGTTTTGAAATCAAAGAAGCACATGATTTAGCCATAGCGTTGAAGGAAAAAGGAACCATGATCGTTAAGTCGGTATTGAGTCATCTGGCCGGCAGTGAAAACCCCTCATTGGATGCTTTTACCGAACAACAGGTGCATGGATTTATCGAAGCTTGTCAAACGTTAAGTAGTCATTTGAATTATTCTTTTATTCGTCATATCGCCAATTCAGCAGGTATATTTCGTCATCCTGCTTATCAGTTCGACATGGTTCGTTTGGGTATAGGTTTATATGGAGTAGATAGTGCAGATACCCATCAACTCGCTTTGCAACCGGTGGCTACTTTAAAATCCACGATTGCTCAGATTCGTACTGTTCCTGCGGGTGAAACAGTAGGATATAACAGAAATGGAATCGTTGAGCATGAAAGCCGGATAGCCACTATTCGTATAGGTTATGCCGATGGATACAGCCGTCGTTTTGGAAATGGAATAGGACAAGTATGGGTTCATGGTCAAAAAGCACCTGTTATTGGGAATGTTTGCATGGATATGACGATGATTGATGTAACCAACATTCCCGGTGTTATAGAAGGAGATGAGGTAGAAATATTTGGAAGGCAAATACCCATTCAGGAACTGGCAAAAGCAGCAGGAACGATACCCTATGAGATTATGACCTCTGTAAGTCAAAGGGTGAAAAGGGTTTATGTAGAAGAATAAGTCTTTAACCTTTTTGGAATAACCCAAGCCCTATCTTTGTTGCCAGATAAAAACTACTAGCAGTGAAAGCGAAGCATTTGATTTTTTTGATACTCGCCATTATCGTTGCCGATCAGGCACTGAAGTTCTATATCAAACTGACTTATTATGCCGGTGAAGAACACAATATGATAGGGAACTGGTTCCGCCTGCATTTTGTAGAGAATGAAGGCATGGCTTGGGGCTGGAAATTTGGAGGGGGTATCGGGAAAATAGCGCTTACCTTGTTTCGTTTGGTAGCGGTGATTTGGGGTACTTTTTTACTACATGATTTTCTGAAGAAAAAATATCATCGCGGATTTATGATCTGCGCGGGATTGATTTACGCCGGAGCATTGGGGAATTTGATCGATAGTTTATTTTATGGATTGATTTTTGAACAAAGCAACCCCTTTACACAAAATGTAGCAACCCTATTTCCGGATGGAGGTGGTTATGCAGGTTTATTTTATGGTAAGGTGGTAGATATGTTTTACTTTCCCATCATTACCAATGCAAAGTACCCGGCATGGATACCTTTTGTAGGAGGAGATGATTTTGAATTCTTCAGACCCGTATTCAACCTTGCTGATGCAGCCATTTCTTCAGGTGTGATTGCGATCTTGATTTTTCAAAAGAAATTCTTTAAAACAGTGGAAGAAGAGAAACATGCCACTGTAGAAACAGATTCTGTAGTGAATGATAAGACACAGATATTTTGATTACAACATAGTCATAGCTATAAATAAGAATGCCGCTGTTTTCAGCGGCATTCTTATTTATAGTAAGTATTAGAATATTTGTTTCCTTTTTAAACTAACTGCTTGACTGGTAGTAGAAGAGGTAGGAATCACCTGATCGATCATACCAACACCTTTTGCATAATAAGTATTGCCTTCAATTACGGTAGTGAAAGTATTGGTGCCATCTTTTTTAAATTGAATACTCCTTTTCACATTGATGACATCATTATACGTAGTTCCGAATATTGCATAGGTAATGCCTTTGCCAACGATGGTAAAGACCGCTTTACTGATACCGACATCATTACCAATTTTCACTTTACCGTATTCCGGACTTTCCCAAGAAGTTCCCTGTGCCACATTATCCTTCAAGAATGGATAGGAGATGAATGTGGAAGGAATAGAATCAAAAATAAAGAGGTAATCAAAGTCTACAGTGCTGTAAGCATAATAATTACCGGCATTGTCTTTACTGAAATAATAAGCTTCGCCTAAAGGATCGGTGCTGTATTGTCTGAATACTTTATTATCAGCAAAAATGGTTTGATTTGTTGCTACAACCCTGAACGTATCTAGTGTTCCCAATTTAGGAAGATATTCATAAGTCCAGTTAGAATTCAGTGTGGTAGGGAAATAATCATTACTGGTTCCGCCGCCGCTACCGCCTGTGGTACTGCTGATTACAGAGAATGCACAAAAACTATTATTAAAAGTCAATACAAAATCTGCTCGATTGGGAAGAATGGGTTTGCCATTTCCTTTTAATTTAACAGTAGTGGGTCCGGTAGTGAGGGCAAAGCCTGAATCAATAAACCACATACCGTTTACAGTATCACTATAAATCTTGTACTTTCCTTGCAATGTGAAGTTCACTTTGATAACGATATAATTGCTATCACCGAGCGGTTGATCAATCACATATTCACCACGCACATCTGCATCTTTACAATTGCCTGAACTATCGGTAAGAGAACCTTGTGCTGCACCCTTTAATCCTTCACCTTCTACGCTGAGTTCTTTTTGACACGATACGACAAATAATACCGTGCAAATGGTTAAGATCCATTGTATTGTGAGCTTCTTCATAATTCCTCTTCTTTGGTATACTATTATAGACTAAAATTAAGCCAATAACGCAGCCTGATCCTTCAAATTACTATTTTTTACTAATTGGAGTACATTATTTAACGTAGTAATGGCAATTTGTGATAAGGCTTCATCGGTGAAAAAGGCCTGGTGAGCGGTGATCAATACATTCGGAAAACTCATGAGTCGCTGGATATCGTCGTCCTGAATAATATTGGCAGATAAGTCTCTGAAAAACAACTTTTCTTCCTGCTCATATACATCAATACCCAAAGCCCCAATTTGCCCTTTTTTTAAAGCTCTGATGACCGATTTGGTATCGATTAAACCACCCCTTCCGGTATTGATCAGCATAGCACCGGGTTTTACATAGGTAAGGGTATCATCTTGTATCAAATGTCGGGTTTGTTCATTCAGTGGACAATGAAGGGAGATGATATCCGAGTTCAATACTTCCATTAATGGGTGATAAGTAACCCCAAGGGATTCCATTTCCTTATTCGCAATAAGATCGAAAGCTTTTACCCGACAACCAAATCCAAGCATGATCATGCAAAATGCCTGTCCGATATTACCGGTGCCTACTACCCCTATGGTTTTTCCGTGCAGATTAAAACCCAATAATCCATTCAATGAAAAATTCTGTTCTCTGACCCGATTATATGCTTTATGTGTTTTGCGGTTGAGCGTGAGGATCATGGCAACGGCATGTTCGGCTACTGCTTCCGGAGAATATGCCGGTACGCGACAAACCCGGATGCCATTTTCACGTGCACTAACCAGATCCACATTATTAAAACCTGCGCAACGAAGAGCAATGACTTTTACACCTAATTCGGCCAATTGTTGAATCACAGCAGTTGTTATTTGATCATTCACAAATACACAAACTGCTATTGCATTTTTTGCCATTACAGCGGTATGCTCGTTGAGCGCAACATCTAAAAAATGTAGTTCAAAACCGGTGGAATCATTGAACTTTTCAAAGAAGCTACGATCATAGGGCTGTGATGAAAAAAAAGTGATTTTCATACCTGAAAGGTACAAAGTAAATAGAGGAAATGCAGCACATAAGAAAGCCATCCGCCTAAGGTGGATGGCTTTCTTATTAATATTGATGGAAGCGATTAAGGCGCTACCAATCTAAAACCATTGCCGTGTATATTCACGATTTCAATATCTCCATCCTCTTTCAGGTATTTACGAAGTTTGGCGATATACACATCCATACTTCTTCCGTTGAAATAGGTATCACTACCCCAGATTTTTTTGAGTGCACGTTCGCGTGGTAAAAGATCATTCTTGTGCTCTGCCAGCATTTTCAATAACTCATTTTCTTTGGGGGATAATGTTTGTGTACTATCACCATTTTTGAGTTCACGTAGCTTGGGATTGAAATGGTATTTACCCAGATCGAATTCTATATTATCATTACCCTTATTCTCCTCCTCATTTCTTTTCAAGATGGCTTTGATCTTGAGTAATAAAACTTCGCTATCAAAGGGCTTGGTGATATAGTCATCAGCTCCCAGTTTATATCCTTGGATCAAATCTTCTTTCATGGTCTTTGCGCTCAGGAAGAACAAGGGGATATCAGGATCCACATCGCGGATCTCTTCCGCCAATGTAAAACCATCCATATTGGGCATCATCACATCCAATAAACAGATATCATATTTTTCACGCTGAAAAGCAGCCAAACCTAAACGGCCATCTCTTTCCAGTGTAACATCATAATCATTGATTTCGAGATAGTTCTTTAATACCATTCCAAGGTTCGTATCATCTTCGCACAAAAGAATCTTGTACTTTTTCTTGTCTTCCATAATTGTAAAATTTGTGTGAAATAAAGATAATTCAACAAGTGCATGAATCCTACTGTGTGCAATCTTTTGTTAAAAAGAATAATAACATGCAGCTTTTTCACTGTTAGACGAACTTATCGCTGTTTTTGGAAACGCTTATCTGTTAAGGTTTTCAAAAAAGCAACCAAGTCTGCTTTTTCCTGTTTGCTCAGACTTAATGGCTCGGCGAGTGTACTGTTAATATTGATAGGACTCAATACAAAAGCTCCGGGGTTATTGTAATATTCTACCACTTCTTCTAAAGTCTGAAACATGCCATTATGCATATAAGGAGCAGTGAGGGCGATATTTCTTAAGCCAGGGGTTTTAAATTTTCCCAAGTCTTCTTTTTTCCGAGTGATCAGGTAACGCCCTGAATCATTCAGCGCATAACCATCAAAGAGCCCGATATTCTTAAACTGATCATCCGTAAAATCGGGTCCACGATGACAATCAAAACATTTGGTTTTATCACTGATGAATAATTTCCTTCCTCTTTCTTCCGATTCTGTAAATGCAATCAGGTCATCCATATAGGCATCAAATCGACTACTATCTGTTTCGAGTGTACGTTCAAAGGCAGCGAATGCAGCACCGAGATTTTTGCTATTGGGTAAGGCTTTAAAAATTCGCAAGAAGAGCTTTCGGTATTCGCTACTGGCATTCAATCTGGCGACTGCTTCTTGAATGGGTAGTCCCATTTCATCCGGATGAGCAATAGGCATCAGGGCCTGTTGTTCCAATGATGCAGCTCTTCCATCCCAGAAAAAATAAGGACGGTTTTTCATGTTGAGCACAGAAGGCGTATTTCTGGTGGTGGCGCGTCCTTCAATGCCTTTGCTAAAAGCTACCGTATCTGAAAAACCAAATTCCGGTAGATGACAGCTGGCACAACTGATGGTATTGTTTTTGGAGAGAATTTTATCATTGAATAGCTTTTTACCAAGCGCAGCTTTTGTAGTGATAGGTGCCGGAGCGATGAAAGCAGTAATAGCAGCAATACCTCCAATCAACAAAACAATGAATCCGGCTGTTCTTTTCATAATGTAAAAATAGTTCACAATCAGATTGTCCATTTCTGATTTATTTTTGCGGCATCATAACCGAATAAAATCATCGTATATGTTGTTAACATCTGATAATAAGTGGAAAAAGCTGATTGTGATTGGAGATCGGGTATTGGTACGTCCGTCAAAACCGGATGAACAAACAGCCAGTGGCTTATACCTGCCACCCGGTGTTCAGGAAAGGGAAAAAGTACAGCAAGGGTATATCATCAAAACAGGTCCGGGTTATGCTATTCCCATGCCTGTTGATGATGAGCCTTGGAAAACAGAAGATGAACAAGTAAAATATGTGCCCTTACAAGCCAGAGAAGGCGACCTTGCCATATTCTTACTCAGTGGTGCTACAGAAGTGATGTACGAAAATGAAAAATACTTCATCGTTCCCCAGAGTGCGATTTTGATGTTGGAGCGGGAGGAGGAGCTGTAGTCGATAGTCCATAGACCATCGACTATGGTCTATCAAACAATTTCCTATACCCCTCTTCATCCATATACTCCAAAATATCTCCCGGCTGACAATCTAGAATACGGCATATTTCTTCCAAGGTGGAGAAGCGGATGGCTTTGGCTCTGCCGCTTTTCAGGATGCTCATGTTGGCAATGGTAATACCTACGCGCTCACTGAGTTCGGTCAGACTCATTTTTCGTCTGGCAAGCATGATATCTAAGTTTACAACAATGGGCATCAGATGGTAAGGTCTTGTTCGGTTTTTAATTTATAGGCTTCGGTGTAAACGGCGCTAAATACCAAAAGAATAACACCTACAATGGTATCCGGTAATATGGCAGCTTCATTTCTTAGCAGTATAAACTCACCATTGGTTCTTGTTAGCACCTCATCCTTTAAATAATATCGCTGTAAAATATCACAAATCGTAGAGAACAGAAATATGGCTCCACCGAGAGAAATATAATTACCAATTTTTTTATGATAGGTATTCGACCGTTGTAAAGTTTGAATGATGAGTAATACCAAGAAAGCCAATAAGCTCATGGCTAACGCATCTGTGGTATCATTCGATAAAAGCGCTCTTTTCCACCAGGGGAGATCGTTGATAATTAAATCTCCTTTAAAGTAAAGCACCGATCCCTCAAATTTTTTTATGGGTTCTTTACTCAAAGTGCTTTCCGGATTGGGGGCTACTTTGAGATTAAACAGTTTATCATTTAAAATTTCAATACCGGCAACAACTGTTATAATATGAATCACCGATAACACTAACATGATCCATGCAATGATTTTATAACGTTTCATAATTAATTGATTTGTATATCAAATTGTGAGTTCTTGTTCTTGTTGTAATTGATATCCTTTTCTAAATGCATGTGCGAGACAAAAAGCGATAAACCCACTAATTATGCTGGTGATATTTGTGGAAAATACGTCTATGAAACTTAAATATAATGCTTGGTCAATATAAGTATTGAATTTAAAGTTTGCTATATATTTTATCATTAATCCTATCAAAATAATACTCCAGAGACTGGCTGCGATAATATATAGTCTACGGTATGTTTTTTTTCTAAATGCTTCTTGATTGGCAATATCTTCAATAACACGAATCATTTGAAGTATCACACCCCATAAAAAGAGCAATAGTATGAGTAACGCAATAGGGGTCATCATGATTAAATACCAGTTATATTGACTTTTACTCACTCGGATGAGTAGTTCTCTTTTTTCTGCAGACGGATTAATGATTTTATCAGGAAGATCTCGCACATCCACCCGTAATGGTTTTATTTCATAGCGCCCCGAAATGGTATGGTTGATCGTGTCTCGTTTTGTTATGACGGGATACTTCAAAAAAGTAGTATCATTTTTTCTGAACGTACTATGAGCCTGTTTTAAATAATAGCCATTCAGACTGATAAAATAAGTAGTGTCGGGAATGTATTGGATGGTATAACGGTTATAAGTGCTATCAAAAATGATCATGCCTTTTTCATCCCTTTTATAGAATCCTATGTTACCGAATCCCCAACCACTTATGGAAAGGTGATTAGTAGACTTCTCAAGATTTTGAATGTATTTGATACTATCTGATATCTGCTGATAACGATGGTGAGGTAAGTTATCGTCAATTGAGAATAACTGCTTTTCATAAGCATCAGGTTCATAATCCATGAAAGTAACAGTCTCATTATTAAACGCTTCAAATTTTGGCTGCCATATACTCGGCCAAATAAAAAGAGCCAGTACATACAATCCTAGACAAAGGATGATAATTCGAATGCCAATAAATAGCCAATTCATAAAACGCATAAGCAGGATTTGAATGCTAAATAATGATTTTTTATCGAAAAACAATAAAATATAATAAAAAAAATTATTGTCTGAGCTTGGTTCATTTATTTTAAATTGGGTGATAAATCAGAGATCATGGCAGACAAACAGGCTTTTTTGCAATCAGTTACAACAGGTTATGCGTTTAAAGGCGAACATGTGAAAATAGGGATGGGGATGTTGGATGGTGAAGTGGTAGAAGGTGCATCCATTTCATTGCCATTAAAAACATTGAACCGTCATGGGCTTATTGCCGGCGCCACAGGTACGGGTAAAACAAAAACACTCCAACTGATCAGTGAATACTTGAGTGATAACAGTGTGCCTGTAGTATTAATGGATATCAAAGGAGATCTCAGTGGTATTGCAGCTGCAGGAACTGCTAATGAAAAATTAATTGAACGTAGTAAGAAATTGGGCGTTGAGTTTTCACCCACAGCTTTTCCGGTAGAGCTGCTTACATTGAGTCATCAACCCGGTGTTCGTTTGCGTGCCACTGTTAGTGAATTTGGTCCCGTTTTATTGAGTAAGATATTGGGATTGAATGATACGCAAGGAGGTCTGGTAGCTGTCATCTTTAAGTATTGTGACGATCATCAAATGCCTTTATTGAATCTGAAAGATTTTATCAAAGTATTGCAATACATCGGTAATGAAGGAAAAACAGAGATCGAAAAGGAATACGGCAAAATATCGACCACTTCAACAGGAACCATTCTTCGTAAAGTGATAGAACTTCAACAGCAAGGTGCAGATGTTTTCTTTGGTGAAAAAAGTTTTGAAGTAGATGACTTGATGCGCATCAGTGATGATGGCAGAGGAATGATCCATGTCTTACGGGTAACCGATATGCAAGACAGACCAAAACTGTTCTCTACTTTCATGTTACAATTATTGGCAGAACTCTATGCCAGTTGTCCTGAAGAAGGGGATATGGATAAACCCAAGTTGGTTTTGTTCATTGATGAAGCCCATTTGGTATTTAATGAAGCTTCAGAAGCTTTGTTACAGCAGATAGAAACTGTCATTAAACTCATACGATCAAAAGGCATTGGTATTTTCTTTTGTACCCAGAACCCGCAGGATATACCGGCTGCTATCTTGAGTCAATTGGGTTTGAAGATTCAGCATGCATTACGCGCGTTTACAGCTGCAGACAGAAAAACAATCAAACAAGCAGCAGAAAATTTTCCGGAAACTGAATTTTATCAAACCGATGAATTGCTGACTCAATTAGGGATTGGTGAAGCATTCGTGACGTTATTGAATGAAAAAGGAATTCCCACTCCATTGGTGCATACCATGTTATGTGCTCCCAGAAGTAGAATGGATGTATTAACAGATGCAGAGATCGAACAGTTGGTGAGTTCCAGTAAACTCGCAGCCAAATACAGTAAAGAGATCGATAGCGAAAGTGCCTATGAAATATTAACGGCTAAGCTGGAAGAAGCGGCTGAGAAATCAAAAGAAATAGAAGCTGCCGAAGAACCTAAACAGAGTGGAAGACCCAAAAAAGAAGAAAGCTTTTTTGATAACCCCGTTGTTCGTCAAGTAGGAAGAACTGCTGCCAGTGTCATTACCAGAAGCTTACTGGGTGCATTAGGATTGGGAGGAAGATCCAGATCTACAAGAAGAAGATAATTAGTGATTCAGAAGAGATACCTGTCCATTTTCACTGATCATCAATTCACCTTCCGTTTGTAGAAAATCTAAAACGGTCCATACTTTTTCTTTGGAGAAAGTAGATAGCTGTACTAACAATTGATCAATCGGTTGAGTGGTGTCAGTGAGTGTATTTCTAATGTGCTTTTCGATTACACTAAAATCCTGATGACTAAGTTCTTTTTTCTTCTTGATCAGACAGTGATCGCAAATGCCACAGGCGGATAAATCCTTATCGCCAAAATAATTACCAATCAACCGGCTTCTACAACTATCTGCATCGCGCAGGTAACGAATCATATCTTGTACACGATCGGTATAATTTTTTTTTCTCGCGTGATAGGCATCATGATCAATATGTAAATATTTGGCAGGTGCACGATTCAATAAGTAATGGATTTGTGGAGACTCCTTTTTCGGTAAGTATTCAATGATTCCATAAGCTGCCAATTCCTTTAACTGATGTTGAATATGGGAAGGTTCGGTCCTCATGACTTTAGCGAGCGATAATTCGAATATGGAAACACGATTATCGAAAATACCCTCATAAGTACGCAGCAATATTTTGATCAGAGTTTCTAATGATGGTTGCGCATTTTCAAATGCATACAATGCTTCTTTATCGGTGGTAAACATGACCTGAGATGGAAGAAAAATACTTTCTGCAAAACTGATATGTCCTTCTTGTTCGAGTACTTTTAAAGTATTAATGACGGTGGTGGTATCAAGTTTGAAATTCTCTGTGAACTGTCGCAAGTCAAAATCAAAATAAGCCCCCTCACCGGAGCCAACCGGTAATTGAAAAAAATCCGCAAGCGATTGGTAAATAGATTGGATGGTAGTAACAGGCGGGAATTTTTTATCCGGCAATTCCTGTAACTGTAATACATCATTTGGATGATACAATAAAACTGCAAAAGCTTTTTTGCCATCTCTTCCGGCGCGACCAGCTTCTTGGTAGTAGTTTTCCAAACAATCGGGTACATTGTAATGGATCACTGAACGAACGGAAGGTTTATCAATTCCCATTCCAAATGCATTGGTGCAAACCATCACCCGAACCTGATCCTGAATCCATGCTTTTTGTTTTCTTTCTCTTTCTTCCTGTGTTAATCCGGCATGATAAAAATCAGCAGTGATACCTTGTAGTTGTAATAGCTGACAGACTTCTTTGGTTAATCTTCTACTATTGGCATAAACAATACTACTTCCCGGAACTCCTTGTAGTATTTGTATGAGTTTATTGATCTTACTTTCTGTTTCAAAACAGCTGTAAGAAAGTGCAGCACGTTCAAAAGACTGACGAAAGACTGTTACATTTTCTAATAGTAGTTTTTGAATGATATCGTCTTTTACTTTTTCTGTAGCTGAAGCAGTGAGTGCAATGATGGTAACCCCTTCCAACTCTTCACGTAAAGCAGCAATCCGTAAATAAGGCGGTCTGAAATCATAACCCCATTGTGAGATGCAATGTGCTTCATCAACAGCAATTAGGCTAATATCCAAAACAGATAGGTATTCTTTGAATAAAGCAGATTCAATTCTTTCCGGAGATACATACAGAAATTTATAATCGCCTCGAGCTGCTTTTTGTAAGATAGATTTTACTTCAGCATAGGTCATGCCACTATTGAGTGATGCCGCCGGAATGCCTTTTTCCGTTAAATGAGATACCTGATCCTGCATCAAAGCAATTAACGGACTAATCACCAAACAAAGACCGTCCATCAATAAAGCGGGTACTTGAAAGCAAATGGATTTCCCTCCGCCGGTTGGTAATAAAGCCAGTGTATCTTTTCCATCTAATACCGACTGAATGATCTCTTCCTGCATCGGTCGGAATTGATCATGCTTCCAGTAGTGTTGGAGAATGGAAAGGGAGGATTTCATTTGGGTGAAAAGTGAAAGGTGAAAAGTGAAATGAATTATTTTATTAGGCCGCTTAGTAAGGCAAAACACCTATTCAAATGTAATGATAAGCTGCTAATCTGCTCTTTTCTTAAGTAAGACAAATCAAAAGTTGTTTCGATTGCAGCGTCAATTTCAATTAAAGAACCTCTGGAAATCTCAAAATATCTTTTCCTTTCGATAAGAGATATTCTCGAAGAGTCCTCTGCTATATTAAGTTTTACTGAGATAGCGGCTCTTCTAATTTGAGGTATCAGATTGAACCTTTCTTCAGGAGGAAGAAAAGAGGTTAGTATATAGCATTCTTTAACTAAAGATCTGGAAACTTTATATACTTCCAGATTCTTATGGTTTAACTGTAAAATCATTTATAAAAATGATCTAGCGAATTAAAAAAAGAACAAGCTTGTATCGGCTGAATTAAGTTTTTTAAATATCAGGTAAAAACCTATAGTAGAAATACTTACCCTTTCACCTTTGACCCTTCACTTCCTCAAGCTACTTTCTTAAAATTCAAGCGAACAGAATTCACTGCCAGCACTACGTCACTTAACCCCATTACTAAAGCGCCAAAAGTTGGATTTAGGTAACCAAGTGCTGCAACAGGAATCGCCACAATGTTATAGGCAAATGCCCAGAAAAGATTCTCTTTAATAGTAATATAGGTGTGTTTACCCAATCCAAGTGCCAGTGGTAAATTCTTCAATCCATGATTCATTAAAACCACTTGTGCACTTTGCATGGCTACTTGGGTAGAATCGCTTAATGAAATACCTACCGTTGCTTTTGCCAATGCAGGGGCATCATTAATTCCATCACCCACCATAGCTGTGGGTACTTCCTGATTGAATTGAGCAATTTTTTCAAGCTTTTGCTCAGGCGTTTGCTCTCCTATGATCACATCAATACCCAATACTTTTCCGACCTGTTCACATTTCTCTTTTTTGTCACCGCTGAGCAATATGGTTTTGATGCCTTTTTGTTTGAGTGATGTAATGACTTCTTTTGCTTCAGCTCTTATTTCATCGGCTACATCAATCCATCCTAATAACTCATTATTTCGAATGATATAAACATTGTGAGCATGATCGTTTGTAAGTGCTGCTGCGGCTTTGAAAGAACCTGCTACATAAGTATTTCCCTCTTTATCAGTCGCATGCATTCCTAATCCCTTTACTTCTTCAATTGTTGCCCATCGGATCTCTTCTTTACTCTTCCAACTTTTACTGATAGCACTGGCGATGGGGTGATTGGAATATTTTTCCAATGAAAAAGCGATTTGTCTGAATTGTTCCGGAGTGATATTATGGGCGATCATTTTTTCATCCACAATGGTAAAATGTCCTGTCGTAAGCGTACCCGTTTTATCGAATACTACTTGTTTGATACGTTTAAAGATCTCCAGACTTTTTGCATTCTTAAATAAAATACCATTACGAGCTGCTCGTCCGAGACCTACGGCAATAGCAGCCGGAGTTGCCAATCCCATGGCACAGGGACATGAAATAACAAGAACGGCAATACCTCTTAATAAACTGGCGCCAAAGCCGATATCTGTAGCGAAATAATTGATCAGTACAGTGACCACTGCAATACTCACTACTGTTGGAACAAAAATGGCACTGATTTTATCCGCCAATTGTTGCACCGGAGGTTTTTCAGATTGTGCATCCCTTACCAGTCGAAGAATATTGGAAAGTACTGTGTCTTCTCCAACTGCAGTTACATAAGCTTTGATAGTTCCGCTTTCCAGAATACTTCCTCCGATCAAGTGGTCATTCATTTTTTTGAAAACAGGGACACTTTCTCCTGATATGATCGCTTCATTGATCTGTGCTTCTCCCCATAAAATTTTACAATCCATGGGTACTTGTTCTCCACTCTTGATCAATAACAGATCTCCGACTTTTAGACTAGTACTTTCCACCGGAAAAACATGTTCCTGATGGTGGTCATCATAGGCGATCATATTCGCCATTGATTTTTGTGTAACTGCTAGTTTTTTCAGGGCTGCTTGTGTAGTTTCCACCGAGCGGTCTTCCATCCAGTTTCCTAGAAATACCAGTGTAATGATGGTAGCAGCTGTTTCATAAAATAAAAATTCTTCAGCTCTGCCAATCAATGTACCATATAAACTATACCCAAATGCTGCTACTGCACCAAGCGCAATCAAAACATTCATATTCGGGATACCCTTGAGCAGACTTTTGATGGCACTTCTGCCAAAAAAATCCATTCCAACAATAAAAACAGGAATGGTGAGCCCAAGTTGTACATAAGGGTTCATCAGAACATGAATATGTACACCAGGAATCATGTGTAGCATCAATGGGGCTGTAAATACAAAGCAGAACCAGAAACGTTGCAAGTGATTAGAGAATAAGCGCTTTGATTTTTTTGAAGAATCATCGCTGTTATCATTCTTCACCGTATATCCAAGACCGTTAATACCTTTGGCTATTGCTGTAGTAGAGCTGTTTTCAGGCAATTCAAAACTTACATCGCCTCCTATAAAATTCACTTTTACATTTTGCATTCCCTGCGATTGCAGGTATTTATTTACTGTAAGTGCACAATTGGTGCAGGTCATACCTTCCACTTTCCAATTCACTTTTTCCATAATCAATATTGTGGGGTTGAGGTTAATGAATGACAAATTTACCGAATAGCAGAAGCACGCTCTTTCGATTTGAGAAGAATATTTCTACATCATGGTTGCAAGAAAGGTGAAAACGGTTGCTTTACCATGGACTATCGACTATGGACCATGGTCGATAGTCCATGGTCCATGGTAGGAGATGTGCTTTCCCCTCTTCTTGCTAACTTTGCCCCATGGATGCAATTTTTGGATTGGCGCAGATTAAGGAGGTTGCAAAAGCGCTTTGGGCGTCTGGCAAGAAACATAAGGTATGGGCTTTTCATGCTGAAATGGGTACAGGGAAAACAACTTTTATTCATGCACTTTGTGAATACCTGGGCGTAACAGATGCGGTGGGGAGTCCCACTTTTGCCATCGTTAATCAATACCAGAGTAAAGATGCAGGTGTTGTATTCCACATGGATTGGTACCGCTTGAAAGATGAAGAAGAGGCAATTGAGGCTGGAATAGAAGATCAGTTGAATAGCGGTGATTATTGTTTAATAGAATGGCCGGAAAAAGCATCCGGACTTTTACCCGATGACAGCTTTCATGTATACCTCGAAATACTAGATCCCTCTACCCGACGTTTATACACAGATGTAACAGCTGTTTGATTCTGCATGGAATGTCCTAACTTTAATGACTGAATTTTATCAGTTATAGTAAACACTAAGATCCATTTTCCATCCAACTTATAATCTTACATGGCTACCAGTAAACCTTCTATCAGCACTTCATTTGCGTATGAAACATTGGAAGAGACCCTTGATATTAAACCTCAGGGTGCAAAATTGCATATTGGTATTCCAAAAGAGATCGCTTTTCAAGAAAATAGGATCGCACTCACACCGGATGCGGTTGGGGTTTTGATTTCGAATGGACATCAAGTGGTAGTAGAACATGGAGCAGGAGAGGGCAGCCATTATTCCGATCGTGATTATTCTGAAATGGGAGCTACCATTGTATATGAGCGAGCTGAAATTTTTAAATGCCCCATACTTGTTAAAAGTGCTCCCCCTGTTGCAGAGGATATGCCTTTGTTACAGATGAATCAAACCATTATTTCCCCCATACATCTTTCTGCATTAAGAAAAGAGTACATCGAAAAGATGATGGAAAAGAAGATTACGGCGTTGAGTTTTGAAAATTTCAAAGATGCCAGTGGTACTTATCCAATCGTAAGGAGTATGAGTGAGATTGCAGGTAGTGCGGTGATGCTGATTGCCGGACAATACCTCAGTAGTTTTAATAAAGGGAAAGGTGTTTTATTAGGCGGTATCAGTGGTATTCCTCCTACCAAAGTAGTGATTGTTGGCGCCGGTATTGTGGGTGAATTCGCAACTAGAAATGCTTTGGCATTGGGTGCTTCTGTAAAAGTGTTTGATAACAATGTGTATCGCTTGAAGCAATTACAGAATAACTTGGGACAAAGAATCTGGACCAGTGTACTAGAACCACGTATACTTTCAAAACAACTAAAAACCTGTGAAGTAGCAGTAGGGGCTTTGAGTAATGAATTTGGAAGAGCGCCGGTAGTAGTAACAGAAGAAATGGTGGCAGCTATGCGTCCGGGAAGCATTATCATTGATGTAGCGATTGATCGTGGTGGTTGTTTCGAGACTAGTGAATTAACCAGTCATCAGCATCCCACATTTGTAAAGCATGATGTTATTCACTATTGTGTACCCAATATTCCCAGTGGTTTTGCCAGAACAGCTAGTCAGGCCATCAGTAATGTACTCATGCCTTTGATTCTGGAAGTGAGCGATGAAGGGGGACTGGAAGAAATGGTATGGCATAACTTCAACCTTCGAGAAGGTATCTATATGTTCAAAGGAGCACTGACCGATTTCTATATCAGTCAAAAGTTCGATCTGAAGTTCACCGATCTGAATTTATTGATCGCTAGCCGCCGTTAATTTTTATTTTTTGGAAGATGAGCAATGACCTCGATTTCTAGTCTCGCATCGGGCATATATAGTCGACTAATCTGTACCCATGTAGCCGCAGGATAATCTCCTTTATACATTTCTTTTCTGGCTTCATTATGGGTTTTCATAGCCTCGATATCGGTTGTGTACAGATTCTCTTTTACTACATTTTGTAAAGTAGCACCGAATGCAGCGAGACTTCTTTCAATGGTTTGATACTATCTTTCAATAGATGCCGGTGTAATATCACGCGCAACAGTTCCGGAAACATAGATCACATTATCCACTTTCAATGCCTGAGCATAACCGGCGCTGGTATCTTGTTCTGCACCAAAATGAAATTTCTTTTTTTCAATGGCATTATTTGTTTGCGCAGTAACGACAGTGCCTTTCAAAAGCAGGAATACTATAAATATTGCTTTCATACTTTTCGTTTTCGTAAAACTAGGAAGACCAGAAATTACAATCATGTGAAATAGGATAAAGCGTTCTGTAGCATGTTGGATGGCAAATCATACCATCCAATCATTTGCATTGTTGAAAAAATAAGTTCAATAATTCATCTGCTAAGCCGGAAAACTGATCTTGCCCATGCTAACCGCAGGAATTCCATTTCTACCGGCACCAAGGGCTACTTGTCCACCGGCTACCGCTTCATTGGCAAGGATAGCAAATAATACTGCTTCTTTAGCATCAGGATTTACTTCCAATTCTGCAGTGTCTCTGAATGTAATACCGGGTAACTGCTCATGAATATGTTCCATGAGTAAGGGGTTATGCATACCACCACCACTGGTGTAAACCACAAAATCAGTTCTATTGGTCATACATCTATGTAATGCATCTACAATCATGTCTGCAGAGAATCGATTGAGCGTTGCCATGATATCTCCATGTGAAAGATTACTCGTATCAGTTTTTTGCATGGCAACATTGAGATAATCCAAATTGAACAATTCCGGTCCGATGGTTTTCGGAAAATCATTGGTGAAAAATTCATTGTCTTTCAAAGCTTGTAATAAAGCTCCATGTATTTTTCCTTGTCTTGCGATGGCGGCGTTTTCATCAAAATACTTTCCGGGGAAATGTGCTTGCATATAAGCATCCATCAATGTGTTTCCGGTACCCACATCAGTACTGAATACTTCTGCTACATCTAGTCCTGAAGGGAGATAAGTAAAATTGGCAATACCGCCAATGTTCAACATGATGCGATTTTCTTTTCGACTACTAAAAATCAAATAGTCACCATACACCGCTAATGGTGCACCTTCTCCACCTGCCGCAACATGTTTCTGTCTGAAGTCGCTAAGGGTAATGATGCCAGTTTTGACAGCAATATGATCTCCATCACCAATCTGTAAAGTAGCGTTATCAAACTCATCATCCGGGTGTAATAACTTAGGAGCATGATAAATAGTTTGTCCGTGACTGGCGATCAAGTCCACTGAAGTGGGATCTATGTCCCATCTTTTCAAACAACTCAAAATAATAGAGGCATGTTCTGTTCCTACCCATGCATTCAGCAGACAAACTTTTTCCAGATCAACATTTCGTTTTGAAAAAACCGACTTGATATGGTCTTTGAAGCTTTTCTCATACACTACGGTCTCAAATGCCAGTAATTGCACGTTTGTTTGGGTTCCTTGTCCGGATATGCGACATAAAGCCACATCTAATCCATCTACTGAAGTGCCGCTCATTAAGCCAATGATGACCCTTTCAGGCTTTTTTGCGATGGTATACAATGCAGAAATATTCGGATTCATGACTTTAAATTAGACTTAAAAACGCATCATTGTGCAATTACTTGCAAAAAATATTTGGAAATACGCAATTCCCCGCATTAATTTTAAGGGAACTTATTTATTGCTGCTATGCTGAAAACTGAAAGACAGGCTTATATCTTACGCCAAATAGACTTACATAATCGTATACTATCCTCTGATCTCAGCAGTGAAATCAATGTGTCTGAAGATACGATTCGCCGCGACTTGAATGAGCTTGCGGACATGGATAAAATCATCAAAGTACATGGTGGTGCTTTGTCTAAATCTTTTCACAGTTCCTTTTTAAAATCAGATGTCTACAAGGCAGACAGTAAAAGAGTTATTGCCAGTAAAGCGGTTTCATTGATCCGGAATAATATGTTTATACTTACAACAGGGGGAACCACTGTTATTGAAATGGCGCGTTTATTACCTTCTGATTTGAATGCTACTTTTTTCACCGGTAGTATTCCGGCTGCACATGAGTATGCACAACATCCGAATATTGAAGTAATTTTTTTAGGGGATAAAATTTCTAAAAGTTCACAGATCGCTGTAGGAGGTGAAGCCATTTCCAAAATTGCAGGAATTAAAGCTGACCTCTGTATTATGGGTATCAATGCTATTGATGAAACGGGTATTACAGACAATGATTGGGAAGTGATACAAGTGAAAAAAGCTATGATACAAGCTGCCGAAAAAACAGTGATACTATCCATTTTTGAAAAGCTGAATACACATCAACGATTGACGATATGCGGGCTGGATGAAATCGATACGATTATCACAGAACTCGATCCATCGAATCCTGTATTTGAACCTTATAAGAAACAAGGCATTACTATTTTGTAATTATCTATAAACGCTGAAATATGAAAATGAAACCGCTCTTGAAGCCGGTCTTACTGAAAACAGCTTTCTTGCTGCTGTTGACAAGTTTGATTACGGCTGCGGGTATTGCGCAAGTTCGCGTATCCGGTAAAGTAACTGCAAAAGGAGGGGCTGCTGTGGAAGCGGCTTCCGTATTCATCAGGGAAAATAATGTAGGTGCCGCTACAGACAACAATGGTACTTTTAGTTTCTCTGCTTCTTTAAAACCCGGTAGCTATACACTGGTATTTTCCGGTACCGGCTACAAAACACAACAAGCTTCATTCACCGTAACAGCAGGTAACAATAGTTATACGCTGAATGCTGAATTAGCAGAAGATGTTTCCAAATTAGATGAAGTGATTGTTACCGGTAACTCACAAGGTACCACTCGTCGTCAGTTGGGTAGCTATATCAGTTCTGTAAGTGCCGAAGACCTGAACAAAGGCGCTACCGGAAATGTGCTGGCGGCATTACAAGGTAAAACTGCCGGTGCACAGATCTCGCAAAACTCAGGTGATCCTGCTGGTGGTATCTCTGTTCGCTTGCGTGGTATCAGTTCTATTTCTTCATCATCAGAACCTTTATATATCATTGATGGAGTGATTGTGAACAATGCTACCAACCGTGTTACCAACACCTCCGGTAACTACGATGGTGGAAACTTTGTAGGAAGCATTGGTCAAAGCCGATTGGTGGATATCAATCCAAATGATATTGAAAGAATTGAAGTACTGAATGGTGCTGCTGCCGCTGCTATCTATGGTAGCCGAGCGAATGCCGGTGTGGTTCAGATCTTTACCAAAAAAGGTAAAAGCGGTGCTCCTTCTGTTAGCTTCTCTACCAACTTTACAACCAGTAGTCTGCGTAAGAAATTAGATGTGAACCAGGCACCCACCAAGTTTGGTGGTCCAACAGATGGTCCGGGTGCTTTGACACAGGATATTCTGATCCCTGCACAAACAACTACTACTCCTGTTACTCGTTATGATTATCAAGATTATATTTTCCGTAATGCCAATGGTACTGATAATAATATTTCTATCAGTGGTGGAACTGATAAAACGAAATATTACATTTCGGGTTCTTATTTCTACAATCAAGGTATTGTGAGAAATACAGATTTCCAACGTTATAGCTTCCGCAGTAATATCGATCAGGTATTGAATAAATGGGCCAGCTTCAATTTAGGGTTGAACTATATCAATAGTACAGCCAATGAAAAGCCTGATGGTAACTCTTTCTTCTCTCCCATGAACTCTGTTACCATCATTGGTAATTTCCACGATATCTGGACCAGAGATGCTTTGGGAAATATTCGTGCAGTAGGTGAGCGTGGTCGCGCCAATCCGGTATCTGTGATTGAAGATATCAAGCAGCGTCAAACCACGAATCGTTTGATTGCGAATTTGGGATTGAAACTGCGTCCGATCACCGGATTAACCGTTGACTATACTATGGGTATTGATAATTATGCCCAGAATGGTACCACTTATATTCCTCCATTCGCATACAATGTGAGCACAGCATTCTTTGGAGGTGGTCCGGCATTGGATCCTACACAAAATGGTTATTCAAGTGCAGCGAATAATAATTTCTTTGCCATCAACCATGATCTGAATGCTACCTATTCAAGAAATATCACGAACAATATCAATTCAGTTACACAAGTTGGATTCTCTCAACAGTACGAGAAAAATAATTTCTCTCTTTTACAGGGAAGAGGTCTTGCTCCCTTCGTGCAAACTGTAAATGGTGCCAGTACTAGATTGGATCCTGTTGATGAAAGAAGTGAGTTGTCTATCTCAGGTGCTTACGTTCAGCAAAATTTCAAATATCGCAATCAGTTCTTTGTAACAGGTGCGATACGTGTGGATGGATCATCTGTGTTTGGTAAAAACCAACGTAATCAAACTTATTACAAAGCGAGTGGTAGCTATGTGATATCAGGAGCTGATTTCTGGGCCAATTCCGGTGTTGCTAAATGGTGGGATTTGTTCAAAGTTCGTTTGGCATATGGTGAAAGCGGAAACCTGACAGGTATCGGTGCTTACTCTAGATTCAACACTTACAGTTCATCCTCTTATTTAGGAAGAACAGCATTGAACTCTAGTGGTACACTGGCAAATGAAAATGTAAAACCTGAAAGACAACAAGAAACCGAATTAGGTTTTGATCTTGCTTTCTTGAATAACAGAGTAGGATTAACCGTAAACATTTACAACAAGAAAGTAACAGACCTGTTGATCAATCGCTTCATCGCGCCAACATCCGGTTTCAGTAGCTTGCTGGATAATTTTGGATCATTAGAGAATAAAGGTTTTGAAATCGTATTGACCGGTAATCCAATCGCTAAAAAAGATTTCAACTGGAACATTACCGGTATTTTCAATCACAACAGAAATAAAGCAGTTCGTATCGGACAAGCATTAACACTGTTGAGTACGAATGCAGGTGCACCGGTTGCTATCATTGAAGGTCAGCCGGTAGGTGTATTCTACGGAACTTTCTTTGCACGTAATCCGGATGGAAGTGAAGTAAAAAACGCAGGTGGTATTCCTCAAACAGAAAGAGGTGTTCAAAACAGTGCATTGGTATTTACGCCGGGAAGAACCGCAGGGTTGCCTAGTGGTGCTGTGTTGCGTAAAGTAATTGGTGATCCAAATCCTGATTATACCACAAGTCTAGTGAATGAGTTTACCTACAAGAGATTGAGCTTACGTGTTCAAATCGATGCGGTACAAGGTGTAGATGTATTCAATGCCGACTTCCGTACTCGTCAGGGTGTAGGTAATGGTAAGATTGCAGAACAGGAACATCGTGGTCAATTACCTCGCGGTTATATCAGTGGTATTTATGCAATTGAAGAATGGAGAATTGATAATGGTAGTTATACCAAGTTGCGTGAATTATCGCTCAGTTATAATTTCGGAAAAGTAAAAGGATTCAGTGACCTGAGTATCAATTTCAGTGGCCGCAACTTAATCAGTTGGGACAATTACAAAGGATATGATCCTGAAGTAAATGCTGGTGGACAAAGTACCATTCTGCGTGGAATTGATTTTGGTGCAGTGCCTATTCCAAGAACTTTCAGTTTTGGTATTCAGGCTAAATTTTAATCCTCAAAAATTACTTGTATGAAAAAGAGTATTCAAACATCATTATATACAGGTCTGGCAGCACTGCTTCTGACAACAGCGGGTTGCAAAAAAGACTTTAATAATCCGAATGCCGCTACTTCGGATCAGGTTTTTAGTTCGGCGAAAGGTTTGGCTGGTGTGGTGGTAGGTTTACAAAGAACCTATGCTTCAAATGTTGCATATGGTATGTCTGATGCAACCGGACTTATCACCAACGAAACCATTTTGATGAACCCGGGTAACGTTTCTGAATTTCAATTCAGTACCGGTGGTGCGGCTGTAGATGGTACCAATGCCTTATTGGGTAATGTGTGGAGTTCTGCAAATAAAATCATCTTTGATGCCAATAATGTAATTAATGCTGCCGCAAAGCTTACTGATAAAGGATATGCGAGTGGATTGATCGGTTATGCCAGTATTTATAAAGCCCTTTCATTAGGAGCATTATCTAGTTATTGGGAAAAAGTACCGGATACCGTTGGAACGGCCACCACTACATTCTCTGACAGAAATGTTGGTTTTGCAAGAGCGATTGCAGCAATCGATAAAGCACTAGCAATGATCAGTGCCAATGCAATTTCTGCTTCCTTTGCAGCAGATGTTCCGGTTGGTGTAGACATCGTAAATACATTGAATGCATTGAAAGCGCGTTATTCATTGTTTGCGGGTAACTATGCAGCAGCTTTACAAGCAGCGAATGCAGTAGACCTCACAAAGCGTTCAACCATGAATTTCGAAGCGGCCAACCCAAATCCGATCTTCAACTTTGTAACGTCTACCAATAATGTGTACCAGCCGGTTGATTCTACACTAGGTTTACCTGCGGCTATTGCACCGGATCTGGCAGACAAGCGTATTCCATTTTATACCGTTATTAATGCCACCATCAATCCACGTTTCAGATTGAATGGATTCTGGAATACCCCAACAACAGCAATACCCTTGTATTTCCCCGGTGAGATCATGCTGATCAAAGCCGAGTGTTATGCTCGTCAGGGAACACCTGATCTGGTGAATGGTAATATTGAACTGAATAGAGTGGTTACTAAAAGAGCAGCCAATGATGTATTGGGTATCGGTGCGGATCTTGCACCGGTTGCTCTTGCTACGGTTAATGATTTGTTGACACAGATCTATCGCAATCGTTGTATCGAATTATACCTGTCTGGTATGAAGCTAGAAGACATGCGTCGTTTCGGTAGACCTACCGCTGAGAGAAAGAGAAACTTTTTCCCTTATCCTTTCCGTGAGCGTGACAGTAACCCGAATACCCCAGCAGATCCTGCTTTCTAAATTATTCAAATATGGATCTGAAGAGGCTGTATCAAAAGTTTGATACAGCCTCTTTTTGCAATAGGCCATAGACTATAGTCCATGGTCCAACGATCACAAGCCATAACCCAAATTTCAAGGTGGTAACTTTATTTTGAGACACCCATATCTTTTACTATAGACTATGGACCATAAGCCACAACCCATCAAACGAAGCTCAAGGTTCTTATCTTATTGTGGGGCATTGAGTATCATTTATTTACCTATCTTACAAGTCATTTAAAAGCCGATATCAAATGATTCGTTCCCTGCCCCTCAGACTGTATTCCGGTTTAGGTATTGCAGTTTTACTCGTATTTCTAGTAGGTTTTATCACTATTGATTCTCTGGAAAAACAAGCCAAACAAGCAGATCAGGTTCGCCATACCAATCAGGCCATTACATATGTCAGAGATATACGTTTTTCTGTGACTCAAATCAGGGGGGGAAGAAGGACTTACTGGGTAACCAGCGATCCAAAAGATATGGATGCCTATGAGAAAGGGGTCACATTTATTCCCAACCGAATGATCGATCTAAGAGAACTTGTAAAAGACAATGCGCCACAAGTAGCCAATATCATGCGGCTGGACTCTCTCATTACGGATTTATTGCGGTATTGGAGAACAGACGGAATGATTTTTCCTAATATGGCTACCGAGTCTTTTAAAAAAATAATTCTAGAAGAAGAAGGGAGATTCAATAAAATCTATCAACAGATTGAAAAGGTGAAAATTGAGGAAGAAGATTTGTTAGCAGAAAGAGAAGCAGTCGTACTTTCTTACAATGAAAGAACCAAACTCATACTATATATTGGGATAAGTGTATTACTGATTGTAGTATTACTCTTGATTAATGCAGTCATCCAAACATTGAAAAGTCGATATAAAGCTGGATTAAAACTACAGGCTACACTTGAAGAAACAGAGAAAGCCAGTATCATCGCACAGGAAAAAAACTGGGTTTTGGAGGGTATGAGTTATATCAATAACCGCTTACAAGTAGTAGACAGTTCAGGAGAATTAGCCCATCGTATTATTACCGCCATGGTTCAATACCTAGAAGTACATGCAGGTGTAATCTATTTTGTAGATCCCAAAGCCGAACAATTGGTGACGGTTGCTTCAGTAGCCGTCAGCTCCTCTTCTAAAAAATCATTTGTGATTGGAGAGGGAGTGGTAGGTAATGCTGCTTTATCTAAAACCGTTACCGTCATCAAAAATATTCCACCTGATTATTGGAAAGTAGATTCTTCACTCGGACAAGTGAGTGGTAATGGAGAAATAGCTTGTGTGCCTTTATGGATGAATGAAGAACTAAAAGGATTGATAGAACTGGGTTGTTTTACCCAATTTACAGAGTTGCAAATTTCTTTATTAAAAAGCATTTCTGATATTCTTTCTGCAGCTATTAATTCTTACCAGTCCAGAGATAGGATCAATCAACTGCTGGATGAATTACAGGAGCAGAAAGAAGCTTTACTGGAACAACAGGAGGAACTGCGTCAAACCAATGATGAACTCAGCAGACAAGCAGAAGAGTTACAAGCTTCAGAAGAAGAACTGAAAACACAGGAAGAAGAGTTAAAGCAGATCAACGTAGAATTGAAAGAAAGAAATGAAGCCATCGAAAATGCCCGACAAGCACTCACACTAAAAGCCAAAGAGCTGGAGATGACGAGTCGCTATAAGTCTGAATTCCTCGCCAATATGTCGCATGAACTGCGTACTCCATTGAACAGTGTGTTGATACTTGCAAAACTACTGGCGGATAACAATACCCAAAATCTGAATACGAAACAGATTGAATATGCGAATATCATTTATAAATCAGGAAATGATTTATTGCAATTGATCAATGATATTTTGGATCTGTCTAAAATCGAATCCGGAAAAATTGATCTGCTGATTGAGGATGTACCTATACGATCATTGGTCACAGATATTCAACAATTATTTTCGGTAGTTGCATTAGAGAAAAATATCAATTTACAGATTGAACAGCAGCAAGATATTCCAGCTCAGATTCATACGGATAAACAACGATTATTTCAGGTGATCAAAAACCTGCTTTCTAACGCATTCAAATTTACTCCCGGTGGTGGTAAGATCACCGTTGATTTCCGATCCGTTCCCGGTAGAACAGCTGAAATGGCCATTCGTGTTATCGATACAGGTATCGGTATAGCACCGGAAAAACAAAAACTTATTTTTGAAGCCTTTCAACAGGCAGATGGTTCAACGAGCAGAAAATATGGAGGTACAGGTCTCGGACTTTCTATTAGTAGGGAATTGATACGTTTGTTGGGTGGATCTATCGAAGTAAAAAGTGAAGTCAATAAAGGAAGTGAATTCACTATCTATATTCCTTATCAATATGTACCTGTCATACAACCGCAACAAGAATTTGTAGAATTAGCTGCACTCTCTGATGATCATGACGCGATCAGTATTTTACCTTTTGAAAATATTCGAGAGCAAGATAAAGTGCCGGACGATAGGCATCAACTTGCAGCTGGTGAAAAGCTGATGCTGATTATTGAAGACGATGTGAATTTTGCTACAATTATCCGTGACTATGCGCGGCACAAGGGATATAAGGTTGTGATTGCGTTGGGAGGTGATGAAGGATTGTATTATGCTAGGAGATATAAACCGAATGCCATCATACTGGATATTCAGTTGCCGGTAATGGATGGTTGGACGATCCTGAAACAGATCAGAGCGGATGAGTCTATCAAACATATACCTGTGCACATTATTTCGGCTATTGATGATAATCGATTTAAGCAGGAAGATATCATGGCATATCTTAAAAAACCCATAGATGCCAACTCGCTTGAAAAAGCTTTCCAAATGCTAGGAGAGCACATTCGGAAAAGCTTAAAACAGATATTGATTGTCTCTGCTGTTCATTTTGAAGAACAGGATTTACACCAACTGGCGAGTGAAAAAGACTACAAACTACATTTTGAACAGGTATTGGATATTGATACGGCAAGAAAAAATATTAGTGAACTCAATTATGATTGTATCATTATTCATATTGGAGGCTCCATTCAACTACAAGAAGCTAAACAGATCAGTCAGTTTGTAGTGGGTCAAAAAATTCCTATTATCATTCATCTGGATGATGATATCAATCAGGCTGATGAGATGGAGTATCGGAAAATTTCCGGAATCATTATCCGGAGTGCCGTGAATGCCAGTACTCGATTATTGGATGAGTTGGAATTATTCCTGCACAAAATGCAAAAGTCTGATAAGAAAACCGAATCGGGAATGAATGTTTCGGTATTGAATGATCAGAGTTTGTTGAATAAAACAGTATTGGTAGTGGATGATGATATGCGTAATGTATTTGCCTTGAGTGCCGTGCTGGAATCGAATAAAATGCAGGTTTTAACAGCTAGTGATGGGAGGGAAGCATTGGAGCAGCTCAAAAAATTCCCAGATACACATATTGTACTGATGGATATCATGATGCCTGAAATGGATGGGTATGAAGCGATGCAGCGAATCCGAAAAGATTTGAAAATGATGGAGCTGCCCATTATTGCGCTTACTGCAAAAGCCATGGTCGGTGATCGAGAAAAATGTATCACCGCAGGTGCTTCGGATTATATTACCAAACCTGTAGATATGCAAAAATTGTTATCACTCATGAGAGTTTGGTTAACCTGATGATATGATGTGTATATGAACAATGTGATCGGACTCAACCCCAAACCGCAACTTAGTACCCAAGCTTTTGAACAACTGCTTCATCTGCTGCACCATGTATATGGGTATGATTTTTCAGGATATTCAAAAGCTTCCTTGCTACGACGTATCTATAAATTTATGGATGTGCAAGGGGTCACTGATGGGCAACAACTCATACAACTGTTAGCAGGCGACACTTCTGTTTTTCATTCCTTTCTTGAAACCATTACGGTGAATGTGACCGAGATGTTTAGAGATCCCGGTTTTTATAAATCTATTCGCGAAAAAGTACTACCCGTATTGGCCACCTATCCACAGATCAATATCTGGCATGCAGGATGTTCAACAGGCGAAGAAGTGTTTTCTTTGTGTATCCTGCTGTATGAAGCTGGATTGTTGCATCGGACGCGCATTTATGCTACAGATATCAATGCCTCTTATCTTGAAAAAGCGAGAACAGGTGTGTTACCTATGACACATATGCGCGAGTATACACTTAATTACCAGCAATCAGGTTGTACAGGTGATTTTTCAGATTATTATACTGCTTTATATGATCATGTACTGATTCATCGAGAAATCAGAGAGCGAGTAGTATTTCTTCAACATAATCTGGTCACGGACCGATCATTTAATGAATTCCAACTCATACTTTGTAGAAATGTCATGATCTATTTCAATAAACAATTGCAGAATAAAGTTTTGAAATTGTTTCATGAGAGTTTATCCTCATTAGGGTTTATTGGATTGGGGATGAAAGAGAGTCTATTATTTTCCGAATACAGATCTAAATACTCAGTTGTAGATGGTAGTGTCAAAATTTTCAGGAAAAAAAGCTAAATGATGTCATCACCTAGATATGATATGATTGTCATTGGTGGTTCAGCGGGAAGCATTCCTGTATGCATCTCTTTGCTTAAAGCACTAACCCATAATCAACATATTCCGGTAGTATTGATTATCCATCGAATGCGTAATGTGGTTAGTCAGTTGGATAAATTATTAACACGTGAGGCAGGTTCTGTAAAAATTACGGAACCTGAGGATAAACAAGCGATTACCAAAGGAAAGATATATTTGGCTCCCCAGAATTATCATTTACTCTTTGAAGAAGATCATAGCTTCAGTCTCGATTATTCTGATGCTGTTCATTATAGTCGGCCTTCTATTGATGTGAGTTTTGAGAGTGCAGGTAGAGCTTATGGGAATAGGGTATTAGCCATATTATTAAGTGGTGCCAATGCCGATGGAGCGGAAGGCTTATCTTACTTATCAGATATCGGAGCAGATTGTATTGTGCAAGATCCTAACTCCGCTCAATATCCAACTATGCCTTCTTCAGCGATCGCTTTAGAGAAAAATATTCGCATCATGACTGAAGCGGAGATGATTACTTTCTTACAGGAATTATAATTAAATTGCTGCTACCCATGAATATTCCACCCATACAACAGCATGATTTTACCATACTATTGGTTGATGACAGACCTGAGAATCTGTTGTCACTGGAAGAGATATTGATAAAGCAGGGTCGACAATTTCTCAAAGCTAATTCAGGGAATGAGGCTTTAAAACAAGTATTAAAACATGATCATATTGGTTTGATTATGCTGGATGTACAAATGCCGGAAATGGATGGATTTGAAGTAGCCAGAATCCTGAAATCCAATCCACGCACAAAAGATATTTCTATCATTTTTGTAACAGCATTGAGTCGGGAAGAGCAATACGTTTTGAAAGGCTTTGCAGAAGGAGCCGTTGATTATCTCCAAAAACCACTTGATATCAATGTGGTTCGAGCAAAAGTGAATGTATTTGAACAGCTGTATTTTAATCAGTATCGACTTAAAACGGCACTGACAGAATTAGATAGGATTAATAAGCAGTTGGAGAAATTTGTATACATCGTATCTCATGATTTAAAATCTCCATTGTCATCTGTTATCATGATGCTGGAATTGATCAAGAATGATCCCTACATAAAAGCAGATGCTGAAAGCAGTGAAAATCTAGGTATGGTATATCAGGCTACAAGTAGGTTATCAGAAATGATCATGGCTTTGCTGGAATATTCAACCACCAGTTTATCACAGCAAACGGTGGAAGAGACCAATACCCATTCGATGGTAGAAGAATTAGCTGCACTTTTATTTCCCCCTAAACATATCCAAATTCAGATCCTTCAAACATTACCCATATTCCGAACAAGAAGAGTAAAACTTGAGCAGGTATTTCAGAACTTAATCAGTAATGCCATCAAATACAATGATAAGGCAAACGGACGTATAGAAATAGGGTATACAGACAGGGATAATCATTATGAATTTTTTGTAAGAGATAACGGTCCGGGTATTGCTGAAGAAGATCGCTCACGTATCTTTCGTTTGTTTGAGATCACAGATAACACTTCTACCCGCGACAGCAGTACAGGTATTGGTTTAAATCTCCTAAAAATTATTGTTGAAGAGCAAGGTGGTAGAATATGGGTCGACTCTACAAAGGGAGAGGGTAGTACTTTTTTCTTTCAATGGATGAAATAGTTCATCTCATTTATGATCGGGCACATAGATTTTATCCGTGCAGAAGCCATATTCATTCACATCATTACTACTCACAATAATGGTTTTGTCTTTGGTATAAGTATCAATCAAATGGCGGTATAAGATATAACCATTCTCATCTAAATTGGTACAGGGCTCATCCAACAACAGTAAAGGACAATCACTAAAAATAGCCTGTGCCAATTTTATTCTTTGTTTCATACCACTACTGAAATAGCGAATTTGTTTTTGAGACGCTTTTTCCAATCCAATGATCTGTAATATTTCTTCAATCGAAATATTATTGAGAAGCGGTTTGAAAGAACGATGAAAATTTAGGAATTCAACAGCTGTCATTTCTTCAATGAGCTCTAGATAGGGCGCTGCAATAGAAAGATATTTGAACACACGATCTGCTTCAATGGATTGCTGATGGATTGTCCAGTTGATATTCCCTTCACTCAAATTCATACTTCCTGCCAAAACTTGTAGTAAAGTGCTTTTACCACTTCCATTTGGACCTGTTAGTGCAATTTTTTTTCCGGGTTCAAAACGATAGTGAATGCCACGAAATATCCATTCCCGGTTGAATCTTTTTCCAGCATCCGAGAGTTCGATCAGCATGTATCCTTATGAATTAATGAATGGAAGAATAGGTGTAATGAATTAATCTTCGTCGCCACCACCTTTTACAAAACGTTTGATGATACCACGACCACTTTCACGAATAAAGGTAACGATCTCGTCTCTTTCATCGCTGGCGGTCAACTCTTCTTCAATAAACTCCAATGCTTGTGAAGTATTCATGCCTTTATTAAAGATAATCCTGTAGATGTCGAGAATATGATTGATTTTCTCCAGTTCAAATCCTCTTCTTTTCAATCCTACACTATTCACACCACCATAGCTCAATGGATTTCTTACAGCTTTGATATAAGGGGGCACATCTTTACTTACCAAGCTACCTCCCGCAATATAAGCGTGTTGTCCAATGGTAACGAATTGGTGAACCGCACTCACACCGGCGATCCATGCCCAATCGCCCATTACAACGTGACCGGCTAATTGAACACTATTACTCAGAATACAATTGTCTCCAATCAAGCAATCATGCGCAATATGGCTATAAGCCATGATCAGACAGTTATCACCCACTTTTGTTTTCCATCTGTCGGTAGTACCGCGATTGATGGTAACAAATTCACGGATGGTAGTATTGTCTCCAATCTCAACCGTAGTTCTTTCACCCGCAAATTTTAAATCCTGAGGAATTGCACCTAATACTGCACCGGGGAATACGCGACAGTTTTTACCGATACGTGTTCCATCCATGATGGTTACATTACTGCCAATCCAAGTGCCTTCTCCAATTTGAACATCACCGTGTATAACAGTGAAGGGATCAATTTTGACATTGGGTGCAACCCTTGCATTGGGATCTATATAGGTATACGGATGTGTCATTATTTGCGGATTCGGTTGTAGATAATAAGTTGTTAGGGATTAGGATCTTTTTACAATTTGTGCAACAAGGTCGGCCTCGGTAGCTACTTTACCTCCTACATAAACAGTACCTCTCATTTCACAGATACCTCTGCGGATGGGCCCTGTAAACTCCATTTTTAAAAGCATGGTGTCACCCGGACGAACCATTTGTTTGAATTTACAGTTATCAATTTTCAGGAAGTAAGTATCATATTGTCCTTCCGGCATAGAGTTGATACAAAGAATACCACCGGTTTGCGCCAAAGCTTCAATTTGTAAAACGCCCGGCATCACAGGATTTCCGGGGAAGTGACCCGGGAAGAACCATTCGTTGAATGTTACATTTTTTACCCCAACAATATGAGTGTCGGTAAGCTCAATGATTTTATCAACCAACAAGAATGGGTGACGATGTGGTAATGTTTTTTCAATTTTTTCAAGAGGAAAAATAGGAGGCATGGTAGGATCATAGACCGGAACATCCTTCACATGCTTATTCTTCTTGATATACTGTTTGATTTTTTTAGCAAACTCAACATTGCTGCTATGCCCCGGACGATTAGCAATAATTCTGGCTTTAATTGGATAACCAATCAAGGCCAAATCACCTACTACATCCAATAATTTGTGTCGAGCGGGTTCATTGGGGAAACGTAATTCAAGGTTATTGAGATAGCCTTCGCTCTTCACTTCAATTTTATCACGCTTAAACACTTTTGCAAGTCTCTCCATCTCCTCATCTGTAACCGGTTTGTCTACCACTACGATGGCATTATTGATATCCCCACCTTTGATGAGATCATTATCCAGCAATGCTTCCAGTTCATGAAGAAAACAGAAAGTTCGGCATGGAGCAATTTCTGCTCTGAAATCTTTGATGGTTTTTAATCCGGCATGTTGTGTGCCCAATACAGGACTATTAAAATCAATCAGTGTAGTAATTTGATAATCGAGTGATGGTAAAGCTACCATCTCTACTCTTTTGGCTTCATCGTAATGATAGATATTTTCATCCAGGCTGTACCAAGCTTTTGCTGCTTCCTGTTCAACTACACCTGCTGATGCAATCAATTCAATAAAAGGTGCAGAGCTTCCGTCCATAATGGGTATCTCAGGTCCATTCAATTCAATCAGTACATTATCAACACCCATACCAACGAGGGCAGCCAATACATGTTCTACCGTGCTCACTTTGGCGTCTCCCACCTGAAGCGTCGTTCCTCTACTCGTATCAGTCACCAAATCACAATCGGCTTTGATGATGGGCTGTGCCGCCAAGTCAATACGTTGAAACTGAATACCAAAACCCGGATTCGCCGGCTTTAGGGTCATATCTACCAATACGCCGGTATGTAAACCTGTACCGCTGATGCTTACCGCACTGCTGAGGGTATGTTGTTTGTCTGGGTTGAAAAGATTGTCCATGCTATACTGTTTTTCCGGTCAGATTATCTCATTTGATAACTGGTTCAATCACTGTTCAGTGATTCCCTGCTTAGAAATATAGTGCAAAAATAAGATTTCAGGGTGGTTAATGGGTGATTATGATGCATTTACCCGCTCAGATAAGACTTGTGCGAGGATTTTTTCAAGTTCTTTAACCCTTTTTTCAAGATCCGGCAAATTCCTGAGTTGTGCCTGAGCCCGGAAGAAACGGGTAAAATCATCGGCAGGAGTACCTGTTAATGTTCGATTGGATTCTTTGACACTTTTTGTGATACCGCTTTGTCCGTTGATCTTACTGCCATCGGCAATAGTGATATGTCCGGCGATACCTGTTTGTCCGCCAATCATTACCGACTTCCCAATTTTGGTACTTCCACTCACACCAGTTTGCGCTGCAATCACGGTATTACATCCTACTTCTACATTGTGAGCAATCTGCACCAGGTTATCAATTTTAGCCCCCATTTTAATAATGGTAGAACCCATCGTTGCACGGTCAATGGTAGTATTGGCACCAATTTCTACTTCATCTTCAATTACCACATTACCGATCTGTGGAACTTTTTGAAAACTGCCATCAGCCTGTGGTGCAAAACCAAAACCATCACTACCAATAACAGCTCCAGCATGTATGATCACATTATTTCCGATGACACAACCGTGATAGATCTTTACGCCTGCATGAATGATCGTATTATGTCCAACCTTCACATCCTTACCCAAAACTGCGCCGGGAAATATTTTTACGTTCACACCAATATCAACCCCTTCATCTAGGTATGCGAATGCGCCTACAAAAACATCTTCTCCCAATTTAGCAGAGCTATGAATATAACTGGGTTGCTGAATGCCTTGTAACTGCATGGTCTTCATTTGCTGATACATGGTCAGTAATCTAGCAAAACCGGTATAAGCATCAGGTACTCTGATCAATGTATTTGTTACAGGCTTTTTTAGAACCAATTGCTGGTTGATGATAATTACAGATGCTTTGGTATTGTATAAATATTCTTCGTATTTCGGATTTGCTAAAAAAGAAATTTGTCCATCAACAGCCTCTTCAATTTTTCCAAAGGAAGAAACGGTAACCTGGGCATCACCTTCCAGTTGGCCATTGATCATCATGGCGATCTGCGCGGCGGTAAATTGCATATGGTGGAGTTTAGGTTTAGTCCATAGTCCATAGTCCATGGACCATTGACTATGGACTATTGTCAAGTCAATAAACAAATGTAATTTTTTTTAACCGGTGCTGAAAGGTTTTGGTGGATCAGGGCGTTATCCACTTGGGATATGTCTTTTATGGTCTGATCTCTGAACAAAATATTGATCCTTTCATCTACGGTTTGATACAACGTATTGGTTGCCTCACCCGTAAAACACAAGTAGTGAATAGGTGCAAGTCCAATGCCAAACTTTTCTGCTACTTCTTTTTCTTTCGCTTTTACCCATGTAGGATCAAATGGTTCTGCCTGAATTCTAGACTTGTACAATTGTCTGTTTAAAAAACGTGTACACAATAAAGAAAGAATAGCATCCGGATGTTTCGACCATCTTTTTAAAGCATGCATGATATCATGATCATCCAAAGAACAAAACAAATCCAGTGTATCATCATTCATATGACCAGCAAATCCTCCCAGAAAAAAATCGATGGCAGATTGTGTTTGTAAAGCCGTATCAGTAGGTTGATAAATTTCCCGAACACGTTCCAATATTTTTACCAGCATCTTTTCAGCTGCCAATACCGTTTTATGGAGATAAACTTGCCAGTACATCTGTCTTCTTGCCACCAAAAATTTCTCGACACTGTAAATCCCTTTTTCCTCTATCATCAATTGTCCTTCATGTACCATCAGCATTTTGAGGATACGGTCATAACCAATTACACCCTCACTGACGCCGCAAAAAAAACTATCGCGACTCAGATAATCCATTCTGTCAACATCCAACTGACCACTGATCAACTGATGCAAAAAAGGTTTGTGGTATTGATCTGTAAAAATGGCAATGGCTAATGATAGCTGTCCGTTCAGGTCTCTGTTCATTTTCTCCATGATTTGTAAGGATAGTTGTTCGTGGTGTACACCTTGAACCACTACTTGCTCCAGCGCATGTGAGAAAGGTCCATGTCCAACATCATGCAAAAGGATAGCTGCTTTTACAGCTATCTCTTCATCGACGGTAATATCAATGCCTTTACTCCTGAGTTCATTCACTGCATTGCCCATCAAATGATAAGCACCCAATGAGTGATGCAATCGGGTATGTACTGCACCCGGATACACCAATTGAGCCATCGCCATTTGTTTGATGCGACGCAAACGTTGGTAATAAGGGTGGGCTATGATGTCAAATATCAATGGATGATTGATGGTAATAAAACCATAGACCGGGTCATTGATGATTTTTCTCTTCAGATCAGCCATACCTGTTGGTGATTTGTTAAATCGGTTATTAAGACAGTTGGCAAAAATACAAATAGATACCCGATCAAACAGAATGAAATAGATTTACGGCGGTTAAGCCTTATAAACGCAACAATAACTCCGCCTATTCTTTACTGTTACACAAACCGTATTTATTTCTTTATTTTAACAGTTGAATACAACCGCAATGGTTGATTTCATGTAATCAGTCAAAATAGGATATGCCATTAGCCAACATTTTATGGGTCGACGATGAGATCGAAAGCCTTCAGTCGCAAAAATTGTTTTTGGAACAGAAAGGATATGCAGTAACTACACTTACCAACGGATTTGATGCCATCGAATTTGTAAAAAATGAACAGGTAGATGTGGTGTTGATGGATGAAACCATGCCCGGTATCACCGGATTGGAGACCTTGGTTCGGATCAAAGAAGTGAATAGTAATATTCCGGTGGTGCTCATCACCAAAAATGAAACAGAGAACTTGATGAATGAGGCGATTGGTAGACAAATCAGTGATTATTTGATCAAACCGGTAAATCCCAATCAGGTATTACTGAGCTTAAAAAAAATCATTGATAATAAAAGATTGGTGGCAGAAACAACTACCACAGCGTATCAGCAACAGTTTCGGGAATTGTTCATGGCATTGAATGATAATCCGGATTACAACCAGTGGATGGAGATCTATAAAAAACTCGTTTACTGGGAGCTGGAAATGGAAAAGAGCGATAGTCCGGAAATGCGCGAAGTGTTTCATGCACAAAAACAAGAAGCCAATACAGAGTTCTTCAAATTTATCAGTAAACATTATGCATCCTGGGTATCACCTTCTTCCGCAGCGTCTCCTATTATGAGTCATCAGCTGTTTAAGTTTAAAGTACTGCCGCATGTAGAGAAAGGAACACCACTTTTTTTTATTCTCATAGATAATCTTCGCTTTGATCAATGGAAAGCCATCCAACCCATTTTTGCAGAAAGCTTTCGGATATTAGAAGAAGAAACCTTTTACTCTATTCTTCCAACCGCTACACAATACTGTCGCAACGCCATCTTTGCAGGTTTGATGCCGATAGATATCGAAAAACAATTTCCTCAACTTTGGAAAAATGATGAAGAGGAAGGCGGGAAAAATAATGAAGAAGAAACTTTTTTCCGTGCACAGTTAAAACGTTTGAAAAAAGAGGATCTCAAAATCAGTTATCATAAGATTTTGAATCATAACGACGGACAACAACTCGTGAATAATATCCATAATCTGTTACAGAACGACCTGAATGTGATCGTATACAATTTTGTGGATATGCTCAGTCATGCCAGAACTGAAATGGAAGTATTGAAAGAGTTAGCAAGTGATGAAACGAGTTATAGAAGTTTAACCAAAAGCTGGTTTGAGCATAGTCCCTTGCATCAAGCTTTGAAGAAAATTGCGGATAAATCTATTAAAGTAGTATTGGCTACCGATCATGGTAGTGTTCGAGTAAAAACACCGCATAAAGTCATAGGCGATAAACAAACTACTACCAATCTCAGATACAAACATGGTCGTAACCTGAATTTTGAGCCTAGAGATGTATTGGCATTCAAAGACCCTAAGGAAGCAGGGCTTCCGGTACCCAATGTAAATTCATCCTATATTTTCGCGAAAGAAGATGGTTTTTTATGTTACCCCAATAACTATAATCATTATGTGAATTATTACAAAAACACCTTCCAACATGGTGGCATCAGTCTTGAGGAAATGATTGTGCCGATTATTAAGATGGTGAGTAAATAGCTGCAAGCTACAAGCTTCAAGCCGCAGGCTGCAGGTTCCAAAGTTTGCTGTCGGAGCATCATCTATTCAATATACTTGCAGCTTGTAGCCGGCAGATTGATGCTTGCAGCGCAAAGCTAGCAGCTGAATGTGAATAACTAATCCCCAACACCCCCTTCCAAACAAGCCTCGAATCTTACATTTGCTGAGTTATTGTTTCATGATTTAATGACCGATTAGCAGGATGAAATACACACAAACTACTTTAGACAAATTGGAAGACATACTGGGTGAATCAGAGTATGTTGTGCGATATGAGAGAGGCACTTTTCAAAGCGGATGGTGTTTATTGGAAGCCAAGCGTATCGTAGTACTGAATAAATTCCTGAATATTGAAGGAAGGATCAATACATTGATGGAAATCATTCCACAATTACAGATTGATTTTGACAAGCTGACTTTGGAGTCACAAAAACTCTATGAAGAAGTAGTTAAAAAATCTGCTACCGAGGCTTAATTTTTTACGGAAAATACGCATACCTTGTCTGCCCATATTTCCATAGATTTGATCTGTGCACATTCCGTCTCTTACCATAACATTTTTGGGAACAGGAACCAGTAGTGGTGTACCCATGATTGGTTGTGATTGTGAAGTCTGTACTTCTACTGATCCCAATGATAATCGTTTAAGAAGTAGTGTACTCATTCAATCTCCACAAACCTCTTTGGTGGTAGATACAACACCCGATTTTCGGTATCAGATGTTGCGTATCAATAATCGAAGACTGGATGCTGTTGTATATACCCATCCGCATAAAGATCATTTGGCCGGATTGGATGATATCCGTGCATACAATTACTTCACTAAAAAGCCCATGGATATTTATGCCAATACACTAACCGAAGAGGCATTGCGCAGGGATTATTATTACGCATTTTCTGATACTCGATATCCTGGGGTGCCGGAGTTGAATTTGATCACCATCGATGAACATCCTTTTTTTGTTGGTGATATTCCTGTTTTACCGATAGAAGTATGGCATTATAAGATGCCCGTTTTTGGTTTTCGGTTTGGTGATTTTACCTATATTACAGATGCTAACAGAATTGAAGCATCCGAGAAAGAAAAAATACGTGGTTCAAAAATACTGGTGCTGAATGCGCTAAGAAAAGAAAATCATCTTTCGCATTTTACGCTGGATGAGGCAGTTGCTTTAGCACAGGAACTGGCGGTGCCCCAAGTATATTTTACGCATATTAGTCATCAGTTAGGCTTACACGAGCAAATCAATAAAGAACTTCCATCACATATACAGTTAGCGTATGATGGATTACAAGTTCATGTATAGCAGAAAGAAAGGCATACAATCAAATCCATTGTATGCAAAAGAAATTTCATGCTTACGATCATTTCAGTAAAAAGGAACGAGTCGGCATTCTAGCTGCATGTCTATTTGCACTAGGTTTGTTATTACTCCCGTACCTGATACCGCCGAAACCATTGCCCGATGTATCTACTATGACCAAAGAGGGAGCAAAATGGAAGGAGATGCTGAACCAAGAACTAGTGGCTGCAGCAACCAACCCCATCAACACAACTATGTATCCTTTTGATCCCAATCTGTTAGATGAAGCGGAATGGCAAAGAATGGGTGTACCTGTAGCAGTAGCAAAGCGCATCAGGAATTATCTCAGTAAAGGCGGACGGTTTCGCAAAGCAGAAGATCTGCGGAAAATATGGGGCATGTCGCCATCATTGGCCAACCGTTTGATTCCTTATGTCAGCATCCGGCATCGAGAAAAGGTCTTTGAAAAGACAATACGTTCGATATACCCGATTGATATCAATACAGCTGATGCAGAGGCCTGGAAATCTCTACCGGGGATTGGACATGTGTTGGCGGAGAGAATCATCAAATACCGCGAAAAATCCCATGGATTCGGTACCAAAGAAGAATTGAGATCCATTTTTGGGTTGAGCGATAGTCTATTGACAAAACTTGATCCATATTTACAGATTCATGAATCAAGCCTGCAAAAAATGCCCTTGAACCGTGCGTCGGCGTATCAACTGGTAGTCAAAACGGGCATTCCGATGGGGATCGCAAAAGATATTGTTCGCTGGCGTCAGGAAAATGGCTTGTTCACAGAAATAGAGGAATTATTAGCAATACCCGGATTCAAACCTGAATGGATTGGACGATTTAAAGCCATTTTCTTCATCGAATAAAAAAATGTTAACCCTTAAACCATTTTTGGAGGGGATAGCAAAAAGCATTTCTTTTGCATTGAAAACTAACAAACAGTAGTTTGTTTTCAGAAGGTTGCCTTAGTTAACGATTGCTTAGTTAGGCAACCTTCGTCTATTTAAAAAGTATCATATATGCATTTCCAACCAACAGAACTAACAGAACAGGTAGCGCAAACAGCACGGGATTTTGCTCAACAGTATATTCTTCCTCATGTGATGGACTGGGATGAAAGTCAGGAATTTCCTGTAAACGTGTTCAAAGAAATGGGGAAGCTTGGATTGATGGGGGTATTGGTACCTGAGCAGTATGGTGGGGCAGGATTGGGATACTTTGAATACAACGCCATTATTCAAGAAATATCAAAAGTGTGCGGATCTGTCGGACTGAGTTTAGCAGCGCATAATTCACTGTGTACCAATCATATTCTTTCCTTTGGAAATGAAGAGCAAAAAAAGAAGTGGTTACCGAAATTGGCTACTGCTGAATGGATCGGTGCTTGGGGACTTACAGAACCCAATACAGGCAGTGATGCAGGAAACATGAAAACGGTAGCTGTAAAAGACGGGAATGATTGGATATTGAATGGTACCAAAAGCTGGATCACGCATGGTAAAAGCGGCGATGTAGCGGTGGTCATATGCAGAACCGGTGAGCCCAGAACCAGCGGTAATTCAACTGCATTCGTAGTAGAAAGAGGTACCCCCGGATTTTCAGCCGGAAAAAAAGAAAACAAATTGGGTATGCGCGCCAGTGAAACAGCAGAGATGATCTTTGAAAACTGCCGCATTTCGGATGCAAATCGTTTGGGTGAAGTGGGTGACGGATTCAGACAGGCGATGAAAATCCTGGATGGCGGTAGAATATCCATTGCAGCTTTATCTGCCGGAATCGCCAAAGGGGCTTATGAAGCAGCCACTAAATACTCAAAAGAGCGCTATCAGTTTGATCAACCCATCAGTAATTTTCAGGGCATCAGCTTCAAACTGGCAGATATGGCTACAGAGATCATGGCGTCTGACTTACTCATCTGGCAGGCTTGTGACCTGAAAAATCGCGGACAGAAAGTAACCAAGGAAGGGGCCATGGCTAAATATTATGCCAGTGAAGTAGCGGTAAAAACAGCTACTGAAGCCATCCAAATATTCGGTGGTTATGGTTATACAAAAGATTTTCCGGTAGAAAAGTACTATCGTGACGCAAAATTGTGTACTATTGGAGAAGGAACTTCAGAGATCCAGAAGCTGGTCATCTCCCGAGAGGTTCTCAATGGATAGTCTCTTTTCGATTGCTTGCTTATATCTAAAGCCCCGTTCTGCGGGGCTTTTGTTTTATGCAAAGTGATGATATAAAGATCAATTCAATGTAACCCCTTGATCATTTTTTCCAAAGCATCGATATGTGCTTTGAATGCTTTCTCTCCTGATTTTGTAATGGCATAGGTAGTGTTGGTCTTCCTACCAATAAAACCTTTTTTCACCAGGAGGTATCCATTTTCTTCGAGTGTTTTGAGATGACTAGCGAGGTTTCCATCCGTAACCTGTATCAGTTCTTTCAGTTCATTGAAATTCACTTCATCATTTACCATCACAGCACTCATGATACCCAGTCGCACACGACTATCAAAAACTTTATTTAATTGTTCAATCGGATTTTTCATACTCTTTCATATTTCCACCACATCAATGCCCCATAAATGATATGCAGCAATCCAAATCCAATTCCCCAAGCGATAATGCCATACTGTAAGAATTGAAGTGTCAATAACCCGAGTAACAATTCACTGATACCTAACCAACGTATTTCAGAAACGGTGTATTTACTTCCGCTCAATAAAGCTAAACCGTAAAAAATAAGACATACCGGGGCGATCAATCCGGTTAAATTCCAATTCATTAAATACACAACGAGAATTGCACCTGCAACAAAAGGAATACCTGTATTCATGACGAGTTTGCGAACCGTACTATTCCAAAGAGAAGCATATGTTTTTTTGGTTCTGAACCAGGTAAAAATAACGGCAAAAATAAAGGAGCTAATAAAACAAGTAATACCCGTTACTAAAAGACGTGCTTTCTGTTGACTATCTAAAATCAGTAAAACCGGATTGGATTCCTCAATACTGCTACCCAAAGAGGTATTCCACAGCGGCCAAACATAGCTTACAGCTCCCAAAGCGCAGAGTCCTGCGGCAATACCACTGAGTCCGCTTAAACTGATGAACCGACTGCTTCGATCCATGATCTGCTTGATATCCTGAAGCGTATCCAGATGTTTTTGTTCCTCTTTCATAAAAGCACTTTGAGATTAAAAGTAAACAGATCAAAACAAATATGGCTGTTTTTCTATAAGGAACGATTAGTGAGCCATATCCGAATCACGATCATTTTGTTCCGGAACAACTGGTGAGCGTAGTTCAACCGGTTTTACATATTTTTTACGTAAACGCATATTCAATAATTCCACAACAAATGAAAATGCCATCGCGAAGTACACATAATTTTTGAGGTGTAACTCATGTGCATTCACACTATCCCAACCTTCTACGATCAATACAAATCCAATCATCACCAAAAATGACAATGCCAACATTTTTAAGGTAGGATGTTTGTGAATGAAATTGGAAATATTGGTACTAAATAAAAACATTACAATCATTGCCACCACCACCGCTGCTATCATGATTTCAATATGTTTGGCGGTACCACCGGCGGTAATGATGCTATCAAAACTGAATACCATATCAATCAGCATGATTTGAAATACAGCAGCTGCAAAACCTAACTTCTTTGCATTACCACCATGTAAAGCTTCCTCATCACCTTCCAGCTTATGATGTATTTCACGAACTGTTTTATACAATAAAAATAATCCTCCTGCTAACATCACCAGACTTGCCAGATCAAAATCCTTACCCCATGCGCTAAACACCGGTTTCCCTTTTTGCGCCAATAACCATCCCAATCCAAATAATAAAATTATTCGGGTGCTCATGCCCATGATCATCCATAACATTCGGGCACGTGGCTGATGTTTTTTATCCATGCGATTCATGATGATACTCACGAAAATCACATTATCAATTCCCAATACCACTTCTAAAACAACAAGGATCAAAAAACTGATCAAACTCTCTGATGTCAATAGATGTTCCATAAATGATTTATAAATGCTTACAAATTTGTTTCACAATACTTGGACCTTCATACACAAATCCGGTCCATACCTGAACGAGACTGGCGCCTGCATCCATTTTTTCTTTCGCATCTGCACCCGTAAAAATTCCACCACTGGCAATAATGGGAATCTGTTTTCCGGTTTGTTCTGAAAGATATTGTACCACTTCTGTCGATCGTTGTTGTACAGGCTTACCACTCAATCCACCAGCACCTATTTTTTGAATGATTGATGCAGTGGTTTGAAGTTGTTCTCTGCTAATGGTGGTATTGGTAGCAACGAGTCCATCAAGTTTTACTTCAAATGCCAACGCTACAATATCATCCAATTGCTCTTTGGTAAGATCCGGTGCAATTTTCAATAAGAGTGGTTTTGGATTTGCTTTTCCTTGATTACTGTTTTGTAGTTCACTAAATATTTTCTTTAAGGAATCTTTTTCTTGCAATTCTCTCAGTCCTGGCGTATTGGGTGAACTTACATTCACTACAAAATAATCGACCCCATTGTGTAAAATATCAAAACAGGTCAGGTAATCTTTCCAGGCATCTTCATTGGCTGTTACTTTGTTCTTTCCAATATTTCCTCCGACGATCAGTGATGACTGTTTTTTCTTGTGCATTTCCAATCTGCCTGCAATGGCTTTTGCTCCATAATTATTAAAACCCATACGGTTGATCAATGCATGATCTGCAGGTAATCGAAAAAGTCGGGGTTTGTCATTACCGGGTTGGGGTAGTGGCGTAACCGTTCCGATCTCTACAAACCCAAATCCCAAAGCTTCTAATTCGTTCAGATACAAAGCATTTTTATCAAAGCCGGCACCCAAACCCACCGGATTCGGGAAATGCAATCCAAATACCTCTTTCCCCAATCCGGTTTGTTTGGGGGAAAAGGATCCGGTAATCAGTTTTTTCAATGGCTGTACAGAACAGATACTATGCAAAATATCCATCGAAAAATAATGTACATCTTCAGGTGGGAAACAAAAAAGCAATTGTCTGATAAGCGGGTAGATCATGGTGCTGCGAAGATAAGGGGCATTTGATTTCGGTAGGAAGAACCGGTCTGCGTTAAATTTGGTTGCATAAACAACTTTTTTTGAAAAATTCCCTACATTTGATAGGTAAAATCGAGTTTATGCAGGAAGCTTATATCGTTGCCGGATACAGAACGGCTGTGACCAAAAGTAAACGTGGCGGATTCAGATTTTTTCGTCCGGATGATCTGGCCGTTGAAGTCATCAAAGGGCTGATGGCTGCCGTGCCACAATTGGAAGCAAAGAGAGTGGATGATGTGATCGTGGGTAATGCCGTTCCTGAAGCAGAACAAGGTTTACAGTTTGGAAGAATTATTTCTGCCCGTGCATTGGGTATTGATGTGGCCGGATTTACCATCAATCGTTATTGTGCGAGTGGATTGGAAAGCATTGCGCTTGCTACTGCAAAGATCAGAACCGGTATGGCGGATTGTATTATTGCCGGTGGTACAGAGAGTATGAGTTTGGTTCCAACAGCAGGTTGGAAAACGGTTCCAGCTTATTCCATCGCAAAAGACGAACCTGATTATTACCTGAGCATGGGTTTAACCGCAGAAGCAGTGGCCAAAGAATTCAAAGTAAGCCGTGAAGATCAGGATGCCTTTGCTTATCAGTCGCATCAAAAAGCGATGCAAGCCATTGAGAATGGATATTTCAAACCCGGCATTTTACCTATTACGGTTGAAGAAACTTATTTAAATGAAAAAGGGAAAAAAGCAGTACGCTCTTATGTAGTAGATACCGACGAAGGCGTACGTGCTGACACCAATATTGAAGCGCTCGGAAAATTAAAACCCGCATTTGCCATGGGGGGAAGTGTTACTGCCGGCAACTCTTCTCAAACCAGTGACGGTGCTGCATTTGTGATCGTGATGAGTGAACGCATGGTGGTAGAATTGGGATTGAAACCTATCGGTAGATTGGTGAATTGTGCTTCTGCAGGTGTACATCCACGTATCATGGGTATTGGTCCTGTTGCTGCGATACCAAAAGTATTGAAGCAAGCCGGCATGAGTCAGAATGATATCGATTTGATTGAACTCAATGAAGCTTTTGCTTCACAATCACTGGCAGTGATCAGAGAACTGGGTTTAAATCCTGATATCGTAAACATCAATGGCGGCGCCATTGCACTCGGACATCCATTAGGATGCACAGGATGTAAACTCACCGTGCAATTATTGAACGACATGAAACGCCTCAATAAAAAATACGGTATGGTAACCGCTTGTGTGGGTGGTGGACAGGGGATTGCGGGGATTATTGAGAACCTTTGATTAGTCAATAGTCAATAGTCGATAGTCCATGGTTTAGGAAAATTCTTGGATCTACCATGAACCATGGACTATCGACCATCAACTTTCTCTACAAACTCCCCTCTACCATTCACAAGCCCCTTTCTATCTCTAAACAATCCTGATACATAAGTAGCATTTCTATCGGCCATGGCAGCAATGTCTTTTTTGTTGGCTTCGTAGCCGGGGCCGCGTGCAAAGAGTCCGCTGAGTACTTGTCTTTGAGATGATATGTACTGGCAGTAATTCGTTTGCGATACAGTTGGTCGCCTTGTATGATCGTTATATTGGTATTGAAGAAAACAGAGTAAGTAGCTTGTTTATTAACAGACCCATCATTATTTCTGGAACGTTGTATTTCATCCTGACTAAAACCACCTTCATAATTCTGTAAGATGATGACAATATTCGCCTTGTATTGCTCCATGATTTTTGCACGCACATTATTATCGTTTTGAAGTAACAATGCCTTTTCGCCATCTGTTAAAGAAGTGTCAGTAAACACAGTCATCTGCAGATCTTTTCTCAACACATCCGGTAGATTGGAAAAATATTTACGTTTGATCTGTGTTACTACTTCTTCTCTTTTTTTAGTGATGGCGAGTCCGGGTGTGTATACTTCACCTGCATCTACTACGACGATGGATTTTGAATAATACTGTACGGGTATTTCAGCCAAAATGGTCTTTTCCGTAAAGGATAGTGTTTTACAACTTGCAAAAACACTGATAGTTGTTATGATGACCCATACAAATCGAAAAACAGTTTTCATTGCTTAGAATTTCGTCCGCGAAGGTATTTGTGCGGTGTAAATGAATTTGTTAAGGCTACATGATCAGCATATTAGGGTTGATAAACGGCATTTCTGCATGATTAAAAAGAAAATAAGATTTACTGACCAATGTCATTTTTTATGCATCAATGGCTGAGTAGCTTTATACTATAAATAAGCGTTATGAAAAAGATTCTTGTTCCTACCGATTTCTCTGCTACAGCAAAAAATGCCGCATTGTATGCGTTCAAGCTGGTCGAACAATTATGCGCTGAAGAAGTGATCTTATACCATGGTTATCAGGCACCTGTGAATATTGATCCCATGGTTCCAACCGTGGTAATGCCGGATATTGATACTTTGAGAGAGAGTAGTGAAAAAGCCTTAGCGCATTTTAAATCAGTTGTATGTCCATTTTGTGAGCCCGGTATTAAAGTGTCTACGTTGGCGCGGTATGACCATTTAGGAGATGGACTAGATGATATCTGTCACGAAACGGGGGCCGCATTAATTGTAATGGGTATTACAGGTGCAGGTTTATTGGAAGAGAAGTTGATCGGTAGTAATACTTTGAGTGTTGCAGAAAATGGAACTGTGCCGGTCATCATTGTTCCTCCACAAGCAGTGTTTACCAAAATTGAAGAAGTAATGCTTGCCTGTGATTTTAAAAAAGTAGTAGAAACTACCCCGGTTCAACCCATCAAAAATATATTGGATACTACTGGTGCCAAATTGTTTGTGTTACATGTTGATCATGAAAATAAACAGTGGTCTGCAGATACGCCTTTTGAAAGTTTGATGTTGGATACACTTCTATACGGTTATCAACCCGAATACCTATTTGAAAACAATAACAACTTTGTAGAAGCTGTCAACATTGTAACTCTGGAAAAAATGATCGGCCTCATCATTACCATTCCAAAAAAACATGGATTGTTTGAAGGATTGTTTCATAGCAGTGCGACTAAGAAACTAGCTTATCATAGTAATGTGCCGATTATGGTGATACATGAGTAAGATTAATTCAAATACTTCCCCACAATAGGTACCCGTCTACCCACCCCAAAAGCCTTGGGAGAAATGCGAATAATCGGACAAAACTGATTGCGTTTGTATTCATTGTTGTTGACCATCTTCAGTGTTCCGTCTACCAATGCTACATCATATCCCATGGCTTTGATTTCAGCCGGACCTTTTCGTTTTTCAATGTATTGGTAAAGTATCTGATCCAACACCGTATAATCCGGTAAACTATCACTGTCTTTTTGATTCGGTCTTAATTCTGCGCTGGGGGCTTTTGTGATGATATTCGAAGGAATGATCTCTTTTTCACGATTGATGTATTGAGCCAGCGCATAGACTTGTAGTTTATAGCAGTCTCCCAATACACCTAAACCACCCGCCATATCTCCATACAAAGTTCCATATCCGGTAGCCAGTTCACTTTTATTGGAAGTATTGAGTAAGATATATCCAAACTTATTCGCGATAGCCATTAATAAATTTCCCCTGCTTCTGCTTTGTATATTTTCTTCCGCTAAAGAAAATGGTAAGTCATTGAAAACAGGTTTTAATGTTTGTAAAAATGACTCATATACTTCATCAATACGAATGATATCATAAGGATTACCCAAATTCTTACTTAATTGAACAGCATCATTCACTGAATGATCCGTAGAATAAGGTGAAGGCATAAGTATTGCACGAACATTCTCTTTTCCCAATGCATCACAAGTAATCGCCAATGTTACTGCTGAATCAATACCTCCGGAAGATCCAAGGATCGCTTTACTGAACCCCATCTTTGTAAAATAATCACGGATACCCATAATCAATGCGTCATATACTTGTGCAATGTTCAACTCGGGTTCTAAAGTAGCGGGGTTGAGTTCTTTATCGGGTACGCGACTGGCAGGCTCCAAAATCGCAGCATTGATACTACCATCATCATTCAGTTCCCAGGTTGACATGGCTTCCTGAAACATAGGTAAAGCTCCGCACAGATTAGCATCTTTATCAAATACCAATGAAGCACCATCAAAAATAATTTCTGTCTGACTGCCCACTGAGTTACAATAAAACATCGGGATTTTATACTTCTGCACATTGGCCTTGATCACAGATTTTCGGTCTTCATCATGGGTATAGTCAAAAGGAGAGGCGCTAATATTCAGCATCACATCCGGTTGTTGATCCATCAATTGATCCATTGGACAAATTCTGTACAATGGGTTGTCGCCTAAGTTCCAGATGTCTTCACAAATGGTGATCGCTAATTTTTTTCCTTTGTAAGGAACGATTTTCCATTCGTAGGCAGGTTCGAAATACCGGTATTCGTCAAATACATCGTAGGTAGGTAATAATGTCTTGTGTATCTCTGCTTTGATTTCTTTTTCATAGAGGAAGAAAGCAGCATTGAAGAGGTCTTTACCTTTTTGTATGGTATTATGAGCCGGCGAACCAATTAAAACTGCAATGGTATCCGCATGTGCTTTTATTTGATCGACAGCTTGGTAGCACTTATCAATAAAATCGCTGAACTCCACAAAATCTCTGGCAGGATAGCCACATACACTCATTTCACTGAAGATGATCAGTTCAGATCCTTCTGCCTTGGCTGCTTCAATCGCAGCAATGATCTTGCGTGTATTCTCTTCAAAATTTCCGATATGATAATTCTGTTGTGCAATGCTGATCTTCATGAATACTAGCTTTTACTACTGGTTAGGTGCAAAGTTCAGTAACTTTTACATAGGTTTCACAGGATTCTTTGCAGGTAGCTGATGGTTTTATCAGCATCTTTGTCAAAATTCAGGATATGATGCGTCGATGGTATTTATTTTCATGTTTATGGATACTTTTCGCTTGTGGTGAAAAAAAATTCATTCCCGATGTTGCCGGAATTGAAGCACCCTTGAGTTTGCAAAGATTTGAACAATCCTTTTTTACCATCGATACTTTACAACTCGAAGAATCATTGATGGAACTCACCAATGAATACCGCGGTTTTCCTCAGGACTTTCTGTTTAATATCATGGGTACACGTCCGGATGCTGTACGACAAGATATCCCTAGTTTTATTCGTTCATATCAATCTTTATTCAAAGAAATTCAACCACAGTTCAAAGACATGAGCCGTGAGTTGAACGAGATACAACAAGGACTTCAATTCGTTAAATACTACTTTCCAGAATATAAACTACCCGAAAAAGTAATTACATTTATTGGTCCACTAAATAGTTATGGTAGTATCATTACGCCTGATGGATTGGGCGTTGGCTTGCAATTATATTTAGGGAGCAATCATACGATTTATCAGTCTGAGGAGGGGCAACAGATGTATCCGAAATATATATCTAGAAGATTTGACAGAGCCTATATTCCTGTCAATGCCATCAAGAATATCATCGATGATCTGTACCCACCCAATTATGCTGATAAGCCGCTGGTAGAACAAATGATAGAAGCGGGCAAAAGATTGTATCTCTTGGATCATTTGCTTCCTGAAACAGCCGATACCCTGAAAACCGGATATACCGCTAAACAATTGGAGGGTTGTTTAGAGAATGAAAAGAGTATCTGGAGTTTTTTTATACAAAATAATTTGTTGTACATCATTGACCCGGAAATGGTACGTGATTATATGAGTGATGCACCCAATACCCCTACTTTGGGCCAGGCTTCACCAGGTTTTATTGGTCAGTTTGTAGGATGGCAGATTGTAAAAAAATGGATGAATAAGCAAAAAGATCCTCGGAACTTGATGAAATTGATGGACACACCTGCGAAGAAAATTTTTGAAGAAGCAAAATACAAACCCTGATCAGTTCATTTTGGCGGGAACGATCATGTCAAAAGAAGGGATGTTGACATCAAAGAAACCCTTGGTATCCTGATTTTCCATGAGATAACTGCCATGCATTCTACCCATTTCTGTTCTCAGGTTGCAACCGCTTACATATTGGTAATGCTCACCCGGACGTAATACGGGCTGGATGCCTACTACACCCTCTCCTTCTACTTCACGATGCTCTCCATTGCTGTCAAAAATATGCCAGTGACGGCGCAATAATTTGATGGTAAAATTGTTGTGATTCTCAATGGTAATGCGGTAGGCAAACATGTACTCTCCATTCAGCGGGTTGCTGTAATCAGACTGGAAAAAAGTCTCTACACTGATTTCAACCCCTTCTGAAATTTTGGATACCATGTGGGAGCGTTTGATTGAGGTAAAAGTAGGGAAAAAAGTCGATGGTCCATAGTCCATAGTCCATGGTCCATCGACTATGGACTATGGACTTTTTTAACACAAAAAATACCTCCCAACCCTTACCTTCGCAGCACTTCAAAAAAGGAATTATGACAAAGATTGCCGTAGCTAAGGGGGATGGAATTGGTCCCGAAATCATGGATGCTGTTTTGTCGGTTTTTAACGCTGCAAAAGTGCCGCTGGAATATGATTTTGTTGATATGGGTAAGTGGGTGTTCGACAAAGGCTACAGCAATGGTATGACGCCCGAGGCACAGCAAACAATCGAGTCATTGGGAATCCTTTTTAAAGGGCCGATGGAAACACCAAAAGGGAAGGGTGTAAAGAGTGTGAATGTTACCGCTCGTAAAACCTGGAATACCTATGCCAATAAACGCACATTCCAAACCTTACATGGTGTAGATACTGTATTTAGCAAAGCAGGTATACCGATTGATATCACGATTGTTCGTGAAAACATTGAAGATACCTATGGTGGTATTGAACACATGCTTACTCACGATGTGGCACTGAGCAGAAGATTCATTACCCGTCCGGGAAGCATGCAGGTGATCAAGTATGCGTTTGAAATGGCTAAGAAAAAAGGAGCGAAAAGAATCACGTGCGGACACAAAGCCAATATCATGAAGCTTACAGACGGATTGTTTCTGGAAGTATTCTATGAAGTCGCAAAAGACTATCCCGAATTAAAAGCAGATGATGTGATCGTTGATGATCTGTGTATGAAATTGGTGAGCCGTCCCGATCTGTTTGATGTAGTAGTATTGACCAACTTACAGGGAGATATCGTGAGTGATTTATGTGCCGGATTGGTGGGTGGACTTGGATTTGCGCCGTCAGCCAATATCGGAGACCATATTTCTATTTTTGAAGCCGTACATGGAACAGCACCGGATATTGCCGGAAAAAATATTGCCAACCCCACAGCTTTGTTATTGAGCGGTATTGGCATGTTGCGACACCTGGGATTGATGGAAAGTGCAGCTAACATTGAAAATGCGTTACTCTTCACTTTAGAGAGCGGCATTCATACCGGTGATTTTGGCGATAAGGGAACTGCTTCTTCTGATACCACCACTTTTGCCAATGCCATCATTGCTAATTTTGGAAAACAGCCTGCACACAATCCTAAACCTATTCTTTCGGATCTACCGGTAACACAGACTGTTTTCAAACTGGAAAAAAATCCCATGTTAGAAAGCAATGAAGAATCAGAAGAAAGAATTGTGGGAGTGGATATGTTCATTGAAAGCAATGAACAACCACAGTTGGTAGCCGAGAAGTGTTTACAACATACGCTGGATCTTTTCAAATTGGTAACCATCAGTAACAGAGGTACGCAGGTATGGCCTAAAGGATCAGTATTTACGAATCTGATCAACCAATACCGTTGTCGCTTTGAGAGTGTGGGAGAAGTGGGATTGACGCAGGTAGATATTCTCGAATTGTATAAGCGTTTATCGACAGACTTTAAGATATGTTCAACCGAGCTGTTAAATGCCTGGGGCGATAAAAAGGGTTATAGTCTGGCACAGGGTCAATAATTACCCGATTTTCCCCTAATTTCACGGCTCATTTAAACAGCGCAATCGAAACTATATGGCCGAAGTGATTTTAATGCCCCGCCTGAGTGATACCATGACCGAAGGTGTTATTGCCGCATGGCATAAAAATGTGGGTGATGCAGTAAAGAAAGGAGACCTTCTTGCAGAAATAGAAACCGATAAAGCCACCATGGAGTTGGAAAGCTACCAGGATGGTATTCTTTTGCATATCGGAACCCCTAAAGGTGGTAAGCTTCAAGTCAATGACCTCTTGGCTATATTTGGTAAAGCCGGAGAAGATATTTCAACAATATTGGCACAACATGCCGGTGGAAATGCGGCTCCTGCTGCAGTATCCGCACCTGCACCGGAAGCAGCTCCGGCACAGGTTGCTACTTCATCTGCCCCAACTATGGATATATCTAGTATGGAAGAAGTGGTATTAATGCCTCGCTTAAGTGATACCATGACTGAAGGAGTGATAGCCGGTTGGCATAAGAAAGTAGGAGATACTGTAAAGAAAGGAGAAGTGCTGGCAGATATCGAAACAGATAAGGCCACCATGGAACTGGAAAGCTATAAGGATGGAGTATTGTTATACCAAGGTGCACAGCCGGGTGAAAAAATTCAGGTGAATGACCTGCTTTGTATCATCGGTAAAGAAGGGTTGGATGTAAATGCCATTGTACAAGCAGTAAAAGCTAGCGGAGGCTCAGCTCCCGCTGCTGCAGCACCAACTCCTGCCGCTACAGCTACTGCTTCAACACCAGTAGCAGCCCCTCAGGTTCAAAGTGAAACTGTAGTAAATGAAGGAAGAATATTAGCATCGCCATTGGCTAAAAAAATAGCCGGTGAAAAAGGTATTGATCTCCGTTATGTAAAAGGAACGGGTGACAATGGTAGAATTACCAAGAATGATGTGGATGCATACGTTCCTGCGGCTGCCGCTCCTGCTCCTCAAGCAGCCAAGTCTGCTACACCGATTGCAGCAGCACCTGCCGGACAAGTTAGCTTCGAAGATGTTCCGGTTTCTCAAATGCGCAAAACCATTGCACGTCGTTTGAGCGAGAGTTTGTTTACAGCTCCGCATTTTTACCTGACTATGAGTATTGATATGGATGCAGCGGTTGCAGCACGTGCCAAAATCAATGAAGTGGCTCCTGTGAAAATCAGTTTCAATGATATGGTATTGAAAGCAACTGCTTTGGCATTGAAACAACATCCAAAAGTAAACAGCAGTTGGTTGGGTGATACCATTCGTTACAACCATCATATCAATATTGGTGTAGCTGTTGCGGTGGAAGATGGTTTATTGGTACCGGTGGTTCGTTTCGCAGACACCAAATCATTGAGTCAGATTGGTGCTGAAGTAAAAGAATACGCACAAAAAGCAAAAGATAAAAAATTACAACCAGCAGACTGGGAAGGAAGTACGTTCACAATTTCTAATCTGGGTATGTATGGAATCGATCAATTCACAGCCATCATCAACCCGCCGGATTCTTGCATCTTAGCAGTAGGTGGTATTTCACAAGTTCCTGTGGTTAAAAACGGACAAGTAGTACCCGGTAATATCATGAAAGTGACTTTGAGCTGTGATCACCGTTCTGTAGATGGTGCAACAGGTGCCGCTTTCTTACAAACATTAAAGTCCTTGTTAGAAGAACCATTAAGAATGCTCGTATAATAAGCGAGATCATAATATTTGAAGTGAAAGCTTTTTCCGGAAGGGAAAAGCTTTTTTCTTGCATTTATAGGGTTAAAAGGGTATTTTGTTCTATTGCCTTCTAATTAATCACTGTAACTAAACCCTTCAACATGAGAAAACTCTTAACCATTGCTGTAATGGCAACCATCATCTTTAGCTGTAAAAACGCAGAAGATAAAAAAGAAGTAACATCTGATGTTACATACCCGTATTCATTGGAAAAACCTGATAACTGGGATATCGGAAGTAAGGAAAATACCTTACTTGTGATGAATGCTTTAAAAGCTTTTGAAGACAACAAAGTAGAAGATTGTCTTTCCTATTTTGCAGATACGGTCAGATGGCGTGCTGATTACATGGATCAAACATTATCGAAAGACAGTTTGAGAGTTGCTATGACCAACTTAAGAAATTCTATTCAAGCTGTACAAGTTAAAATGGGAGATTTTGAATCTGTTATTTCTAAGGATAAAAAAGATGAGTGGGTAACTTTATGGTACACAGAAATTGTAACAGATAAAACTGGTAAAACAGATTCTTTAGCGATGGTCAACGATATCAAAGTTTCAAAAGGAAAAATTGTTGAACTGAATGAATCCGTGCGCCATTTCCCAACTAAAAAACTATAAGACATAGTATACGTCTAGTTTCAAAAACAGAGCCGCTGATTTATTCAGCGGCTCTGTTTCTTTATACTCACTGCTCATTATTGACTACTCACTCATCACAAACTCACCACTCATCACACCCAATCGGCGCCCCCGGTGCAATTTCTGCGTGTTGAGGGAGTTCAATGTCTTTCGGTTTTTCGATTCTTTCAACGGCGTATAGATAATGTGGTCTCCAGGTAATAGGATTCAAATCGGCTTGTCTTTTGGCATATGCTTTCAGATTATTCAATCTATCGAAGCATATAGACTTGACCATATAATTGGCATTGTTATGCTGACTTAAAGCGAGTAACCATGTCAAAACAATCTGCTGCGTTTGCGCCTGAACCTGACCTTTTAAGCCTTCTTGTTTAGGTGCCATCCATGTTTTTTGGATGATGGCATCCAGTACTTCACCCCAGCCCATGGTTCCTTTCTGCGCTTTGAATTGTTCCAATCGATTGGCTCTTTCTGCATTGAATAAAAAGCCCAATTCAAAATGTGCCAACGCTTCCGCAGCTGCCATGGGATCAAAACTCATTCCTGTTCTTTTAGCAAAAGTTTCTCCCACACCGTAATACATAGGTGGACGAGGAGGAATCATCAGACTGATACGATCTGGTAGTGTGAGTACGTCAGGAGATAAACAATCCAATGCGGCCTTCAGTGCTTTTTGCTGAATGGCATTGTCGAGTATTTGTGGTTGCTGCTGTGTATCGCCACGAACACTATAGCTGTAATTCATACCACCAATCAGTTTTACGACTGCTTCGATCTGATAACGATGATAATTGTATACCGGTACCAAAACATCTTCCATTCTAGACATGGGCATTGCTTCCTGAATAACTTTTTCTGAAAATTGATCCAATGCTTTTTGGCGAACTTGTAAAACATTTTTCAATTCATCAGTCACATCTTTTCCATTGTCCCATAAATGGGCATAAGGGTGTAGTCCACCTGCCGCTCTTGCATCGGCATCGGCAATAAACAGTAATCCTTTTTTGGTATTTTCTTCCAACAGATTCTTCAGCGCTTTGTCTTCATTGGTTCCATCCGGAAAATCTTGGTAGCCATAAGTAATGGCCCTCTTATCCCATTCACCAATTTCATTGGTATACACTTTCGAAAAATCAATCTCACCTTTACTGTTTACAAAGATGTTGGGATGCGGATAATCCATCACCGATCCGCGATCATTATAACTAGAGGCATAATTATGTTGTAATCCAAGTGTATGTCCAATTTCATGTGCAGATAATTGGCGTAAGCGTTGTAGGGCCGCTTCACGCATGGTGGCCGGAACGGGTTTGCCTGTTTCATAAGGAGACAATAGACCGGTAAAAATCAGATGGTCCTGACGTACACGTAAAGAACCAAGTGTAACTTGTCCTTTAATAATCTCACCGGTACGCGGATCGGTTACAGAAGCACCATAACTCCATCCTCTGGTAGAACGATGTACCCAATTGATCATGTTATAACGGATATCCATGGGGTCTGCATCATCAGGTAAAATTTTTACAATGAATGCGTTTCGATATCCTGCAGCTTCAAAAGCCTGATTCCACCAACGACCGCCTTCCAATAATGCCGAGCGAATAGGCTCGGGGGTACCATTGTCTAAATAATAAACAATAGGCGCCACAGGATCACTGATAGCAGCGCTAGGATCTTTCTTTTCCAGTCGATGACGGGCAATAAACATTTGTTCAATCGGCTCTGTGAATGGACTACTGAAATCGAAATAGTTGATCCCAAAATAGCCGCTACGGATATCGTATTTGCGAGGTTTATAATTATTGTCCGGTAATTGCACAAAAGAATGGTGCATACGTACAGTAATGGCTTCGGCAGAAGGAGTTACTGCATTCACATATCTACCTGCATCACTACCTCCGGTAAAAGTGATGATGGCTTCAAATTCGCTATTCAACGGGAAATTACGGGTGTTGGGAAGATAGATGGCAGAACGGGCTTCATTGAATGTATAAGAGCCCTGACGCATACCACGTATACGATCGGCAATACCGTGTGCATCCCTAAGAAAAAAAGACGTGGCATCTACCAATACTTTATCACCTTCATCTTCATCAATCGTAAATCCGGCAATGGCAGATTGTGCAAATGATTCCTGTACTGCTTTTCTCTCTTTTTCGTCTGATGAGTTGGCCCTGTAACGATAGTTGGGCTGAATCATCAATAATTTTTTCCCGATCTTATGGAAAATAACAATTCGGGTACTGCCCAATTGCCCACGATCAAGACCAATATCATTGGATCCCAATCCGGCAGGCAATGAATTGACATACAAAAATTCCTGATTCAGTTTATCTACCAGTAACCATATTTTACCGGTATTGGTATCCCACCAATAAGTGAAATAACCATCATACCGCTTCATGTTTTTTGTTTTCTCGGCAATTTTGGAAGAAGTGGTTTGTGATTGTGTTTGTAAAAACAACAAACAACAACAAACCCAAAGCAGTGTACGCATGAAAAGAAGTTTTGGTGAAGAAAATGAATGTTGATAAAGATATTTTAAAAACAGGAGAGGCTTCAGAAAACAGCAATAAAAATCCTGTTACCGAAAACAGTAACAGGATCATTATAAAGTTGGGTTCAATCGCTGATTAAGCGTTGAATGGAATTTCCGGATTGCTTGGTGCTGCCGGTGTTTCAACAGGAGCAGGGGCTGGTGCCGGAGCAGGAGCCGTAACTGGTGCAGGTTTGCTTACTTTTTTAGGAGCAGCTTTTTTCTTAGCAGCCGGTTTTTTTGAAGCTACTTTTTTAGGTGCAGCCTTTTTTGCTGGAGCTTTTGCTTTTTTAACGGCAGCTTTCTTTTTAGGAGCAGCTTTTTTAGCTACCTTCTTTTTAGAGGCTACTTTTTTCTTAGCAACCGATTTTTTTGCAGCGGCTTTTTTCACTGCTTTTTTAACAGCGGCTTTCTTTTTAGGAGCAGCTTTTTTAGCAGGTGTTTTTTTCTTAGCGGCTTTTTTTACAGCTTTCTTAGCGGCCTTCTTAACAGCCTTTTTTGCAGGAGCTTTCTTCGCTGCAGGTTTTTTAGCGGCTTTCTTTTTAGCTTTTGCCATGATGGATAGTTTGTTGTTGTAAATGATGAGATAGGAAAGTTAGAAAATAATTTGTGAATTCAAAGTATTAGTTCTTTCAAAAAATGTTAACGGGCTATACACATTGTCATTCTTTGACTTCGAGTAAGGTTACTTTACCATCCATCGTTGCTGCAATGATCTGTTTACTGCTGATCATATTCACCGTATTCACCATCGAATTGTCGATCTTATACACCCATTTTTTTGCTTGTTTGATGGGGTCAATCGCATATACCTTACCACTTTTTGTTCCGAAAACAACCGTTTGTTCTTTTTCGATCAACATGGAGGGAACATGCTCGTAACCAAAGCCACAATTGACTTTCCAGGCAACCGACTGCTTATCTCTTGAGGTCTGAAATGCCACGATCACATCATTCATGGTTTTGCCATACACATATTTTCCATCTGCTGAAATACCGATCGATTCTCTAACCGTAGCTTCATTGTTTCTCCATAAGGTAGTTCCGGTAGCAAGGTCAATAGCACTGATATAGCGATCCGGCGCCACCACATACACCACATCATCCTTGATCACCGGAATACAGGCTGCGGGAGAGAAATTCAGTACACTAAACCCATTGTTCCATTTCCACATCAATTGTCCGTTCTGTTTATTGAGTGCATAAAGGTTTCTGTCCCATGCACCAAACAATATCTGATCACCCTGAATGACGGGTTTACTCATCACCGGACCATTCAATCCACCAAAACGCCAGCGTTCTTTACCCGTTGAGAGATCCAATGCTCTGAAATGATGATCGCTGGAGCCGATGTACACCACATCATTTTCTATCAATGGAGACCCTAATACAGCTGCATCTGTTGGATGTTTCCAAAGGAGTTTTCCATTTCGGGTTTGCAAACAGTAAACCCAACCATCACCAGACCCTACCACTACTTGTTTGCCGATAACGGCAGGAGAAGAAAAAACAGAACCTTGTGTTTGAAAACGCCATTGTTCTTTACCCGATACAAGATCCACAGCTGTTATGGTACCCATGCTGTTTCCAAAGAATACCAGTTTACCATCGGTAGCCGGTGTTGAAATAACATTGGCTGGGGAATGATACACCCACTTCGCCTTCACATTCGGGAAGCTATCATTCACGGCATAGGATGGACGCATGCTTGCCGGACTCGCCTGATAATTATGTTTAAGGATGCGAATACCTGTCCACGGACTGCGTGTTTCTAGTCCGGGTCTGCGTTCTGAGAAGATCATGGAGTCTGCACGTACATCTACCAGATTATATCCACCGATCTCGGCTTTAGCTCTCAGATTCGAACGTCCCATCACTGCAGGGATGCCTTCTAGGTTCATGGCTTTATTGGCATGACCATGACCACAAAGCGCTGCGATGGTATTTTTTTGTTTCAATCTGTCAATGGCTTCATACCAATTATCCAGTCCATTATCCAATGGATAATGATTCAGGAAAACAATGGGTTGATCATTACTTCGTTTTTTGAGTTCTTGATCCAGCCAATTCACAGCATCACGTGGAATATGTCCATCACTCATACGAACATAGGGTCCGGATGCACAACCGATGAACGTAATACCGTTGTGCTCAAAAATGAATTTGTCATAGCCGAATATCTGAGTAAAAGCAACGCCCCCGGTTTCACTCCATCCGGTATCATGATTACCGGGAATAATGTAATAGGGCACTTTCAATTCACTTAATATGGCTTTGGCCATTTTAATTTCTTCGGTGGTGCCCAGCTCAGTAATATCACCGGTGAGTACTACAAATGCGATATCGGTCATTTGATTGATATCGGCTACGGTTCTTCTCAAATCTTCTTCAGCACTACCATTCGGGGAGCCGATATGGGTATCGGAAATAAAAGCAAAACGAAAGGGTTTGATTTGTGCTTTAGCACTAGCAAACACTAGTATCAGTAAACAAACAACTAATTTCTTCATGCCTGAAAGTTACAAACAGTAAATGGATCTGAATACTTCGGAAGCCTTTTTACAATGAGAAAGCTGCGAGCCATGAGCTTTTTATTAGGGTGCAAATATCATACGATTTGCTCACAGCTCGAAGCTCATGGCTCATAGCCAATTAAACCATCACATGCTTTACCTGTTGTCGTATCTTTAATAGTAGAAACAGGAATCGTATGCAAGGTTCTATTTACAAAAGGCGGATATTTTCGGACAGGCAGCAGTATGGATCATGTCATGGGTGCCTTTTGTGTATTTTTTTCCGGAAGCACTTAAAAAAAGTGATTTCTATATGTTGATCCTGGTTCATGGACTTGGACTCATGATCATTGGTATCTGGCAATTGGTGAGTTGTTTATTAAATCTCTTACAGGCAAATGATACCGATAGCCGTTTTTTTAGAACCAACTTGTTGATAGGAATCATTTTAGGAGTTTTCTTTTTTATCATGGCATCATTCGGTATGTTGAAGATACCATTGGATGACAGGAAAGCGTATATGGTGTATGTACTAGCCATTTATTTTCTCACGATTGATGTATTGGCCATTCGTTATTGGAGAAAGATCTATCGGTATTATCAAAAAGAACAAGTATGAGTAAGAAAACAGTGGTATTAGGAGCTTCGGAGAATCCATCGCGCTATAGTTATCTGGCGGTGAATAAATTACGTGCCTATGGGCATCCGGTGGTGGCCATCGGAAATAAAAAAGGTGCGGTTGGGGATGTTGTCATTACCACAGAAAGACCGGATGAAAAAGACATTGATACTGTAACACTCTATCTCAACCCGCAACTGCAGCAACAGTATTATGATTATATATTTTCCCTGAAACCCAAGCGTATCATTTTCAATCCGGGTACAGAAAATGATGAGTTAGAAGAACTTGCAACATCCAATGGGATTCAAGCCATGGAGGCTTGTACTTTGGTTTTATTGGGAACAGGGCAGTATTGATGTTGGTGGGTCAGGCGACCAATAATTGCGAAGAGGCTTATTATTCAAATTTTATTAACTTTAATATTACATCTATACCAATAAAGGTTAGCGTGTGTTGTTTATGAAAATTGTACTCGTTTTTTTAGGGTTATGTGTTGTCAATGCAATATTTGCACAGACTGCTGAAAAAAGAGTGTATATCAATCCTTCTTTTGGTGGTTACAGGGTAACGACTGATCCCAATAATATCAATAACACTCCATTCATGTTTGAAGGAAAGATAGGAACGGATATCGGTAAGCATGGCATCATAGGGCTTCAGTTTTCAAGGGTTCATCAAAATACCATGGTATCCGGAATGTTTTGGCAACAACCAGTTGCCGGTCCTGTATCATTAAATCGATATGGGAAACTTACCCATCAAATCACTGCATTGGGTGTTTTTTATGAAAGAATCTTTCAACTTGGAAAACGTGTAGATCTGTTTCCAAGTGCATATATCCAATACCTTGATTTCAAAGAGGTGGAGAAAGGTAATCTCATCTTTGTAACTGATTCATCTGGAACCTATGAACGTAAGACTTTTAATAACTATTCTGCAAGGGTAGGGATCAATTTCAATATGCAGTACAAGCTCGGAAAATCTTTCGCTATTACTATGCGCCTACTGCAAATAGACTGTAAGATATGGGATGAATCCAGAAAAAATATATCCGGTGAACTTCCTTTTTTGTTAGGGGTTAAGTTTTCGTATTAATCTTAATTGCTGCGCGCCAACTTTTTGAAACTTTCGGAGCTTTCCAAAAGTTATCCTTCAATAGTAAGACTAGTGACGATAGTATAGACATCTTGTCGTTGCTGTTTACTCATACAGACAGTTTTAATTGTTAAAGAATGTTTGTATTGAGTATATGAGATTCAATGAGTTAGAAATAGTTGGGAAATTTGAATCTCGGTGCTAAAAATTAATTTTGAAAATATTAAAAAATTCTTTTTTTTACATCACCCTTTTGAATGCTAACGCTTGGATCATTATCCCCCTTGGTGCACTAAGCGATATTACCCGTATCATTAATTATTTCATCGTTAATCAAACAACTGTTTATGAAAATTAAGCAAATGGCAAAGCTATGCCTGTTAGTTCTCGTACTATTTATCACTGGTTGTAAAAAAGACCTATTTGAAAGAAGAGAAATTCCTTTGCTAGAAAGTTCTGTTTCTAGCAAAAATTTTTTTGCAAATTATGATTATCGGGATACTGAAATAAATCTCCTTATAGCAAATATTAAAAGTTCTGAAAGTAAATATTTCTTTTTAGACAAAGTTTCAAAAAAACATGGTATTCCATCTTGGAGTAATGTACTTTAGTCAACTTCGGAAAGCGAGATAGATGCGAGTGAAATTTCTCTTAAGACAAACTCGACCGAAGGATCTAAAAATAGAAAAAAGGTAGATAAAACTAAAACCGGAGTCTTCTTCGTTCCGTTGACTAATAATTTTTCAAAGGAGGTAACTGCATACATTTATGCTGAAAAGAAAAGCGATTCAGAATTCATTTATAAGGTTTACAATAAAAAAGAACTACTTAGTACTACTAACTTGGATCAAAAAAAAGAACAAGATATTAAGCACCATATGGCGATGTTCGCTTTTTTTGATCGAAAAGTATTTAAAAAGAATAGTGTTAGTTACTCTGGCACTAGAGAGTACAAATTTAAAAATGTAGTAGTTCAACCTGCAAGAAAGAAGGTTTCCCAAAATTCTATCCAGTACAAAAAAAATTCACATCCAACCCCTTGCGATAAGATAATTGCGATATTTGAAATTTATGATGGTGATAATTGGGTATACACTATTGAAATTCGTTCCACTTGTACAACTTTACCTGCTGTAACTGTGGTTGGGATTAGGAATCTTGGTGAAAACAATAGTGGAGGCGGTAGTGGTGACCTGCCACCGTTTGGATTAGGTGGTTCGATGGGATACATAGGTGGAGGTTTTGGAATGCCAACCGGGGGATACTCTGAAGGAGGGCAAGTAGTATTAGGTAATATTCCTAGTGCTTGGTCTGAAAACTCTTGGGAAGCATATTGGTCTTCTTTAGTTGAAGGAAGACCGACTATTTATCAAGGTGCAGTAGCAAATTTGATTGCAAATATTCCCTTAACTGAAAATGAAACCTACTGGGTGCAGGATAATGGAATGCAAGCATTGAAACTCTCAGAGTATTTAGTCGAAGAAGAATATAGTGCAGAGTCAGTTTGGGCTACTCAAATGACGATTGGTTTGCTTGAAGCAGGGTATTTTGAATATCAAAGTGATGCAATATTCAATTCTGTTTTAGCGGCTAAATTACCCTCAAGCATAAGTTTTCCAAATAATATTGTTACACAATACATATCATTATTTTACCATCAAATGAAGATTTTATTCCCTAACGATTCTTGGTGGGAAAATATGAGAAGGGCATTAGTAGAGTGGGGTCATTTTGCACTTGATGTAGGAGGATTATTTCCGGTCGGAGGTGAGATCTTTGATCTTGTTAATGCTGGATGGTATACACTAGAGGGCAATTATGCTTTAGCTGGAACTTCTTTAGTGTAAGCAATTCCATTTGTTGGAACTATACCTGCAGCAGCCAAAATAGCTTCGTTTGCGGGAGCACCATTTATGGTTAAAGTAGGGGCAAAATGGAAATACCTTAGAAGTTCGTATAAAATGAGAAAAGAATTGGGTTTAGTAAAAGGTGATGGACTAATTGCACACCATATCTTACCTTTAGGAGAGGATGGGCATAGCCTCATTCAAGCTGCCGCTAATGGAGGCTTCGATCTTAATAAAGCGGTTAATGGTATTGCTTTAGATGGTGTTTTTCATAAAGGTTCTCATCCCGCATATTCAGCAAGAGTTAGAGCTAAAATGGATAATATTATGAGTGCATATAATAACTCAATTACTCCTCAACAGGCAATTGCAGAATTGCAATCTTTGATTAATACAATTCGAAACGCAATTGCAAATCAATCAAGTACAAGAATTAATGATGTAATTTTCTAGTATGTATTACAAACTAACACCATCTGTTGATACTAAAGTAATTGGAAATGTGAATTCTCAAACTGAAGATGCAATTTTTCCTCAGATACTTGATGGCCAGTTATTTTCAAGAGATATTTTTTTGAAGAAAATTGATAATCCCTTAACTGTTCTAACACCTAATGCGATTTTAACTAAAAATGCAAGGTTAACTGATGTTATTGGAGGAGCATCAACAGCAATAGTTGGGCAAATGATAATTAGTAATAGACTCAAACTAATTTTAGAAGGTGTAAATGATGCTAAAGTTCAATTCTTTCCATTAAGTGTAATTGAGAAAGAAATTACGCATATAAACTATTGGCTCATATGTGCGTATGACACAGATATGGAGTTCATTAACTATGCTCAATCAAAAATAGAACTTGTAGGCTTGGGCTCACAGAAAATCAAAGATGTTTTAATACAAGATTATAAGCATTTTGATTCTTTGATAAAAGAGATACAACTACCAGAACGCCTTTCGATTACTAAAGTTTCTTTAATAGATCAGTGTAATAAAGATTTATTGGTATTGAGTTGGGTTGAGGGAGGAATCGGATTTTACGTTAGTAAAAAAATTAAATCTGAGATTGAGAATTCCGGGTGTACTGGGATTCAATTTAGTCCAATATAAATGAGTAGCTTTTTAGGGGGTATTTTTTATCCCCCTAAAAAATGCGCGCCAACTTTTGGAAAGTTCAGAAACTTTCCAAAAGTTATCCTTCATAGACGTGACTCGCAAAGCTGATTGGCCTTTCAAGTAACAACCGGATATCAAAATGGGAAAAAGGGTTGGCGAACCCTAATACTGGAAATGCGATGAAGTTTGAGAATGTATTGAACTTAGCCGTTGTTGGTCGCCCGACCACAGGTGTTCGGAAGATTAAGGAGGATTAGCCCCAAAAAGCTGCTCAAAGGTATTTGGATCACCACCACAAA
>NZ_JBHYCW010000019.1:0-67339 GCF_051861365.1 Sediminibacterium sp.
AATGGGAGGAAAAACAGAAAAATATTACCTTAGAAAACTCTAACTAAACGTGGCACTAAATTATGGGGAGCTTACAGGAGTAACCAAAACACACTATTGTGGACGTTAAGCAACTAAGAAAAACGCTATTCGATTATATAGCGTCAAAAGAGAATCCGAAGCTGTCATACAATTGGGATACAACAGCACAGTTACTAGGTATCGATATTATACAATTAGAGTATCTAATTGATGAGATTGGCGATGATTATTTTATTCAAAATAAGAGCGGGTTTATACCAACTACCAAAGCTATAGTTGAAGCTAAATACAGCGTACAAAATAGTGAGAAAGCTGATAACCAAATTAACTATATAGGTGTCAATTACGGAACTGCTAATCAAGGGCGAGATTTTGATATAAGAGACCAAAACTTCTCAAATAATCCTCCTAACCAAAACATAAGCACCAAAAGCCAAAAATCATTTTGGCAAAAAACACTCCAGTTTATTGTAGATAATATTGTTAAAATAGTTGTGGGCGTAATTATCGGTTTATTGGCTATTTATTTAGGTTTAAAAAAGGATTGATCTTCTCTATAAGAAACCTTATGTTAACCACTCGCTACGATAAAATAGAAGCAGAGCCGTTTTCTTTTTTACTCGTATTTCGCTCTTTGCTATTTAACATAATATTAATTATAGGCTAATTGCATGACAAGTTGACACTGGCACAGTGTTTAACGAATCATGCAAATTTTGAATATGACCTATAAAAGATTGAAACGTGAATGCGTTACCCGACTAAAAGTCGGACACACTTACAGTCGTTATCCTTTCAGATCGAGCAACCTCTTTACAATCATTCGACGAATTCCTGATCAGTCCGAATTGATTGTACACTGTCACCAGACCCGACAAAACATCATTCACAGAACACCTTTTAAATGTTATCGCAGAGATGCAAACGAAACCGACATACAATGTGATCACGAAGTATTCAGGCGGCGGCGTTGCAAAGCACCGCAACGTAAGCAATGTAAAAGGATTTATCCAATACATGAGCCGTGAGTATCTGGCACACACGATGTTCTTTTATGACCATATCACAAAGGAATATCGAGGCTACTGGAAAAAACACATGTCACCTCAAATTCATTGATATGCTTTACATCTTATCACGACCAGACAAAACACAGTATACATCATCAAGACCATTAAGCCTCTGGCTTCACGCTGTTGGCTTCCGTCTCATTGCTATTGTTCACCCTAAAATAAAATGCTCATGTACTATGCGCTAATTGCTCTGCCGATACCTACTTTAATGGGTATCATCCCTGCGGGTTCATCTTATGAGATCAGAAAGCTGCCTTTTCGCAGTCATCTGACTGGCCGTCTGATCACAGAAGGAACATGGATATCATTCAGGGGCTTACCTGTTCAATTGCAGCAACATGAATTTATGTTGATGGCTGCAATATGAATCTTGCCCGATCAGGGAGTTTACCACCTTCCTGATCGGGCTTAAACACCTATATGAAAAACCACCCTTGCTGGGGTTTGGGGCTACGCCCCAACATTCGCTACAATCACTAACCATTCGACACGACTTAACATGACACTAACCTACCAACCCATTTTAGTGGCATATGCCTTGCCACCGTACACGGTCGAAGATCTTCGGATTGTTCCCATAGATCAGTTCGACGTATCTCTCAAACCGTACATAATCGCTTTTTGTTACCCAAAATCTCTGTATCGTGAAAGCTAAGGAACTACAACTCCCCTTAGCTAACAGGGGAGTAAATTTGCCAACTAAGCCCAAAGCAGACCGTTTACAGGCTCGCCCATCCGTTACTTATGCAATGGGCTTTGATTGGATTGAATTTACCTGCATCAGCGATCTTAACGGCTTACCGAACCATCCCTTTTTGTTCTCACACGAACATACTGGACACGGTACAAAGTATTTTAATGACCTCTACCGTGTCGAAACTATTGTCCATGGAGAAACTTTCCCATTCGCTGAAATCGAGGTGAAACCTCGACCTTCTTTTCTTGACCCTTGTTTGGTTAAGGTAAAGATTTCAAACCGCTTCTGTTACAGTCCTGACATATTGGAATCCATCAACAAATTTTTGAGCGAATACAGGTTGACTTTTAAAAACTATGTACGGTTGGATATGTTCGTTGATGTACAACACTTGAATGAATACGGAGACGATATTCAAAGCTTCATGCAGCATTGTGCTGCGAGAAAATTAGTGATGAAAGGTAAGAGTATGAAAGTCCATCATAAGCGCAATGAAGTACAAACGATCACATGGGGTTCACGATCATCTGGAACTAGTATCACGATGTATAATAAAACGGTTGAAATGCTTAAAAAGTCGTGGAAACCGTGGATAGAATCTTTGTGGAAAGAATCAGGTTTTAATCCTGAACTGGACACCTATCGTTTAGAATATTCAGTGAAAAAACCGAAAACCGATATTGTCTCTGAATGGGGCGAAACGATTGGATTATTTTCAGATGTAACACTTATTTCAAAGTTCAATGATCTCCTACTGTATTACCACAATACGCACTTTCAGTTAGCGATTAACAAAGAAGGTGAAAGGTTTTCAAGGCTTCAAAGGTTTCATCCATTCATATTTGATGCAACTATTTTCAGACCGAAAACAACCTGTATCAGACCACAGTCAAACAATTACACGAAAGCATATATAAAACGGCTTGCCATTGATGCAATGTTTTACCAGAAAGAAGGCAATAGAATACATTCAACGTACCTATACAATCATTTAATGGAATTGGTTCATCGTTATTCATTGCAAAAATGGTTCAACGACAAATTCTACTGGCTCAATCTTAAAAATTCAAATCTTACTGTATTTGATGTGTATCTACAACAACACATGAAAAGCACTCCGTTAACTCAATCAGAAATTTTCAATCTTAACTAAAAACGTAAATATGAGAAAGCGATTCAAGATGTATCTAAACGTAAGGATATACTTTGAAAAAAATGTATTCAGAGTGTATCAATTTGGTTTTAATTCAATCGTCAAAGCACGATTATTCATTGATAAATTACAGGCAAATGGAATCATTACAAACCCTTAAGATCAATCCGATATTAAAGCCCCGACACTTACAATTTTATTTCGGAGTATCTCAACCAACTGCATCACGTTACATGAAAATTTTGCGTGAAAGCATTGGAAAAAAACTGCTAACCTTCATGGATTTCTTTCGTGAGTATGAAGCATTTCCCGAACCGCGATTTAAGCCTATTTGGATTCAATTAGAGCGACCAAAACGCTATAAATAATTCAAAGTATTCATTTTATTCAAATCATTCAGACAGGACGGAAACCCGTCCTTTTTTTGTTCTCGTAAACGGAAGGGAGCGCGCCCCGACCATAACAGAAACAGAAAAAATGAACAAATAAAAAATGAAACTTAACGACGCCCCTATCACGGGTTCAACATCCATCAAAATTCAAAGTAAGTTCGCGAAGTTCTTATTTGTTATTGCTTGCGGAACAGCAGGTAATGCAATGAACGCGACACAGGCTTTGGCTGCGGTAAAAGCAACCAATTTTGAATTGGAGAAAGTAAGTCCTGATGGTAGTATTTCTCCATTGAGAAAATTATCACTGTCTGACTATTTGGAGATTGGTTCTCTCCTTTCTTCTGGTCCAGTAACTGTTGAAACTGCGGGAGACACTACCACTGTTACAGGCGATATCATTTGTGCATTGGATGGCGATATCGAGCCAAACCCACAGGATATTTACACGCTGAAAGTAACTGATCTTCCTGCTCATTGTTCTGCTGACGTGTATTTGATTACACAGAAACGACGTGCTTCCATCCACTTCAAGTATGATCTTGCAAAGATTTACAGTGATGTTCCGTCATTGGTAGAATTGTCATCTGCTCACTTATTAGGTATTCCAAAAACTGACCTCGTGAAAGTGGAATTGGAAGCCGACGGACAAGATCGTTTAGAGTTGTTACCTGCTGAATTAAAGAGTTTGCTCGTAGATATGAACGCACAGGCATTCAATATCAATGGTGCTGTAACTCCTGTCGGTTTGAATCTCTACACTTTCCCTGTTCCATCTGCCAATCGTGCATACCTGACAGCGACACAGGATAAGACACTCATTGTTGTAAATGCAGTAAGAGTATAACCTATGTCATTCTTTGAAGATTTATTCGGCAAATCCTTACCAGAAGGTACACCTGCGGGTAACCTTCTGCGTAAGGTGTCGTATGAATTAACAGGTGGACTATTAGGTAATGGAGCAGCAAAGATCACACAGGTTGAATATGATTTAAGGAACCTTTCCGATAGTGATTATATCGCTAAGTACGGTGAGACTAAAACAGGCGTAAAGCAAAACGTTATGCCTAATCCAAACATCACAGCCGTTGATCAGCAACTAAGGACAGGAAAACACGCTAAATCTCCTATCTGGCAAACAGTATGGATTTTCTGTAAGCGATTTTGGTTTTTAGTTGTACCTGCTTTCCTGTTAATCATTATGTGGGTTATCCGATTGATTTCAGGTAACCGATCAAGAAAACCAAGTTATAAACGTAAAAAGTAAAACAGTGGCAAAAAACTACAACAGAAGCCGCCAAAACAACAATAACAATTCACGCAATGATCGTGATTATGTTAAGAAAAGCGGCTGTACAAAAGGTTTTGCACAGGGCGAACAAAGCCGACCTTATGTAATAAGAGGTTGGCGTGCTTCAAAGCGTGATGGTATTACTACCTACATGTGTTCACCATACAAGTCTAAGACGAGTGAAACCAAACAACATAAATCAAAGTCAGGTCGTATCTGGGAAAACTGGGCATGTAAGGTTCAACCACAAAACGGACAATCATTTTTCGTGAGCTGTCTGTATGAACCTGCAAGTGGAAAAGTCATCATCCCTGAATTGAGTATGGTGTTGAATCCGAAAGGTGGACGTGGTGGTTATTGTGGACGTAACTATTACAAAGATTAACAATGTCAATCATTCAATGGCTTTCCGATAAGATTGGTGGTGGAATCGTAAGATTAACCCGTCCAGATAATGAAATAACAGCAGGCGGCTGTCCTCCAAAAATCTATGGAATGTATTACGCAAAAAAACAAAGGAGATCAAAATGAAATTTCTAGATAAGATCGGTGGCGTTTTTAGACGCTTACACAAATTTGGTGTTTTTCTCGGAGCGTTAACTGCGGGATTTAAAGCAGCAGATGAATACTGGGAGCAACATCAGCCCACAGTGAAAGTCATTGAATCAAAAACAGAGGAGAACTAAAATGACAGACACGTTATCACAAATCGTCAACACACCTGTTGGTGCAGCCGCTTCTGGCGTTGTCGCTGTACCAGTGATTGACCTGCCGAATACTGGACATGCACTTATAGACACCGTCTTAAAAGTATTTGTCGTTGTTGTTGGTCTTATACCATCAATCAAGCAACTATTCGGAAGGAAAAAACGCAAACAAAATTCAGAACCTGTAAAGTAAGAACCATGAAAAAATGGATGTATTGGGTTATCGGTGGAATCGCTGTTATTGGTACAGTGTGGTATTTCTTCGGTAACAAAATTAAGACCTCAATATCTGGTATGTTTTCAAAATAACATATCCTATGAAAAACCGTAAAAGTAAAGCCACCGGCACCTTTAGTGTAGTGGTGGTTTTATTTCTTCTTTTAACGATCATCTGGCGAAAGATATTTCCAAAGCGTGATAATGCTGACGATACATCAATGACCGATGATTTTAAAAACACAATCACAATTATAAATCCTTTTATGAGTGCAAAAAAAACAGCAGAAGCCATCATTAAAAAATTTGAAGGTTTGCGCTTACGTGCATACTTAGACAGTGCGGGAATACCTACAATCGGTTATGGTACTATCGTTTATTCGGATGGAACACGTGTTAAAATTACAGACGTTATCACTAAGGAAAAGGCAGAACAAGAATTTGAGCACCACTTCAACAAGTTTTATAATGAGGTAGAACAAAAACTGAAAGTGTCTGTGAAAGATCATCAGAAAGCTGCTTTAGTATCTTTTGCATACAACGTAGGTATTAGCGCACTCACTCGTTCTACCTTATGGAGAAAGTTACATGAGCAACGACCTGAAAAAGAAATCGCAGATGAATTTAGAAAGTGGGTATATGCTGGCGGTGTTGTTGTTCAGGGTCTTGTAAATCGTAGGGAAAGTGAAAGGAATTTATATCTAAGCTAAGTATATGGGCTATTCAAGAAAAAATAAAATCAACTGGTCTGATCCAAAAGTGATTTCCATTGCAGTGGGAATTGGTATTCTCTTGCTTACGTTTGGTAAATCCATTATCAACCGTTTGTCATCAGGATTAAGTTTTCTAAATGCAAAGAAAGATCAGGACAAACTAGTTAACGAAACACTTAACAACCCTGTGGGTGTTAGGTACACTTACGTTCAGGGTATTGTAGATGCCATTCATTCAGAGATTAACAACGGTATGTTTTCGGACACCGATGAGAAGATGATTGTTTCTGAAATGAACAAATTAAACAGTCCTGAAGAAGTCATTTTCGCATCCAACTACTACAAGAATAAACACGGAAAATCGTTAAAAACTGTTCTTAAATCTGAATTGAATAGTTCATGGCGTGATGGTTCGGGATTTCTTGGAAAGATTGTTAACCCCAACGCAGCAGGTGGCTCTTATAGCAACCTTTCTGATGTTTTACAAAAGAATCTGTTATGATTACAGGAGCAGAACTACAAGCCGCCAAATCCGTAATAGGAACAATAGGTGGTGTTATTTCAAAACTAACTGCTGTATTTGATAATTCCACAAGCAGATGGAAAAGCCGTTTGCCTGAATTAAAAAAGTTGACACCTGATCAGCGTATCGCGTTTTATATTAATGAAATGCAGCAGAATAAAGATTTCCATGGATCTGTGGTTCAATACGCAGAGTTATTCGGTAAATCACCGAATGGTAAAGGTGTGGATGATCGGGGAAAGGTATCTTATCAACTTCTTAAGGCGTTCAACGAACTTGCCGAGTTGAATTATTTCAAAGGTGCTGAATATCGTGATCAAGGTCACCGTTACTGGAAAAAAGACATATTGAATGATTTGTCTATTGCTCCTGATAAGCCATCACTTGATATTGCCGCTATGCAGCGATCACTTGCTATGTCTCCACAGAATGTACTATCAATGATGGCGAAGGACAGAGCCACCTATCAAAGTCAACCAGAGGTAAAAAAATCATCCATCGCAAACAACGTTATTATTACAATTGTAATACTGTTGTCTCTGATCGGTGTTGCTTTTGGATTCCGTAAACAGAATAAACGTAAATACAGATGAGTGTACAAAACCGATCAAGAAGAAGACAAAAAAACGCTGACTGGAACGCAGATAGCGGAATACAAGAAATCAAAAACAAACCCGTTTTATTAAAGGGAGATAAAGGTGATAAAGGAGACAAGGGTGACACTGGCGATCAAGGTATACAGGGAATACAAGGTATTCAAGGTGTACAGGGATTAAAAGGTGATAAAGGCGACAAGGGAGATCAGGGTAATCCTGGTAGCGCTAATGCTAATGGAACAATAAATTATTTTTCAAAGTTTATATCTCCTAACAGTCTAGGTAATGTAGATGGTTGGGAACAAGAGAATACACCCAACCGACGTGTATTAGTTAATGGAGAAGACCCTCAATTGTGGTTTGGTAAGGGTATGGAAAAATTACATATTTATGGTGCCGCTTGGATATCTGGCTTGGTAGGAAAACAAGTTTCTGTAATAGACGGTGTTCATGCAGGTACTAACTGCGTTGCAGAGTTAGCTGGTATTAAAACTACACATGATGCATTTGGATTATTAACTAAGAGAAAACAATTCGGTCAAAGTGAAGTAAGATTACAAGTTAACCCTTCTAGTTCTGAAACCTTTCAGAGTACAGTCGTTAATTTAAATCAAAAGGCACCCAATGAAACTATAGCATATTTAAGTGATATTCCTATAAATGATGGTGTCTTGCCAATTACCTTTAAAGATTATGATACTAATAACCCTATCGCTGTTGATCTTGTAGAGCCACCCGAGGCGTACTTTCATAAAGTAGGTAAGTTACTAACGATAAGCGTCTACGGTCTTTTTGGCAATATTCCTTCTGGTTCTGCTATGTACATTGACATACCTTATTCTTCAAAAAGATTTACTTATTTTCATGAATCTTCCTTAAACTACGTTTATGGCATAGATAAAGATAGCTCCAGAATAATAGTACAGGCTCCACCTCCAAACTTTAATGAAACTTTCTCTGGACAATACATAAACTTCCAACTCACATTTATTACTAACTAACAACGATTATGAATACAACAAAAGTAGAATTTATCGCTAAGTGGTCTGCAAAGATTGTAAACGCAGTGGAAAGATCAGGACAGTATGTTTATGAAATCGAACATAAGTTCATACCGGTAAGTGAAATCTCAAAGCCGTATAATGTTCACGCAGAGTGGACAGATGACGAAGCACGCAAAGCCCTGTTAGCTTCTGATGCGGTTGATCTTATCGCCTCATTCACGGGATATAACGCTGATTTATCAGCACTCGTGATTGACTCGAAAAAGATCACACGTAGGTTTTTCTCTGGTAATGGATCAACGTTATTACAGGAAGGAGACGCAATGCTAATTCTTGTACCACAGATGTAAAAAGAAAAAGCCCTCCGTTACCACACGGGGGGCAATTTTCGATTTAAAAGTGAGGGAACCACCCCTCCACTCGACACGACTCGAGTTTCATTGTCCACATCTGTTGAAAAACAATAATGCAGAACTATTATTCGTTTTATAAATTAGCGTACTAACCAACACGACACGACATGACTATTACCACCTTCTACCCTATTCGGGTACATTATCCCTGTAAAAATTATCGTAGATCAAACATAATGAAATTGCCTGATTTTTTGTCGGGGATTTCACGTCTATTTATCCACTCTTGTGGATGGGGGAGAAGTTAACTTTTGCAACTGTCTGAAAGTCAACTTCTTGCGCATTTTAAATACTATTAATTATAGGAAATATTATAGTAAATGAATGGGCAGCCAATAAGGTGTCCGAAAGAGACACAACTATTTGATTGACTGCTATTTAAGCTGTAATTGTCGGTCGTATTATATTATGCTACGGCCAATATACGAGCAGTACCCGCATATTTTACCGGCTCAATATCGCCCAATAAACTCGGTGTGCCCATTTGAATACCGATACCTGCTACTACACTAATATCTTCCTGTTGTAAAAAGTCAAGCTGCTTTAACTTCACTATAAAACTTTGTGCCGGCATTTTTTGGGCTGCAGGCATCCAAGAACTAAATACGGTGCTAACGATTGGGGTCGATTTACCATAACTGGTATCATAACCCTTACCCTGATCATGTAGATCACCAATAACACCCAGCGAAATAATGAACCTGAAATGAGAACTTTTCCATGGAAACTGAATATTAAACCCAGGTATCAATTCTCCAAAATGAAGATGCAAAGCGCCTTCAGGTCTTAACAGCTCAACAACAGATCTTTGTCTAACAACCGATTCAAAGAGATGGCGTTTATTCAAAACAATCGCAGTTAAAGCGTCTTTATAGGCAGAAAATACAATTGATCGTTTTCCCAACTCACCAACCGTATCCTGTTTCTGAATGGCTTTGCAAAATTTATTGATAGCAGGCGATACATTGTAATCTGCCAATCGCAATAAAGATCCCAAGGCATTTCGTACTACTTTTCCTGCATACGCACACCCGGTAAATTCGGCATTGTTTCTGCGCATGGCATCATATTGCGGCTCCGTTTTAAAAGCGTTATGGGAGATAAATTTTTTTCTGCGCACAATAACCTTATCACTGTTTCTCGTTTTATACGCAGTTAAATCATCAATGGTTCCAATGTATTGGATGGGTCCTGTTAGTATCGGCATGGTGTGATTTTATGACCTATAAGTTACCTATATTTTACCTTTTTTTCAAGTCTTTACTTGCTTTTATTTTCGCTATTGATAACACAGTTCTTTATAGATCTGAGATAACACTGGGATACTACTGGGATAGTACTGAGATAACACTGGGATAAGTGTCTGAAAATGAAGCGTTATAGCCTATTCAGTAAAACAACGCCAACAGTGCGGATACAAGTATCCCGTTCAAGGGTATCGTAAATGATTCCTTGATTAATAATGGTTTTTATAATTCCAATACCGTTTTGGTAAAAGCTTTAAAACCAACAAACGTAGCACCGGAAGCGCAACAGAAGAGTAAAGCAGAATTGGGGGATAAAAAATTCAAAATTAAAAAGTCAAAAGTCAAAAAATGAGCGCCCTTCCACTTTTGACTTTTGACTTTTTAATTTTGAATTCATCCACTCAATCAGACATCCGAAATTTCTCCCTATCTTTCTATCATGAAATCGTACGACAATCTGGTAGATGCATTGGCTGATTTAAAGCAGCAGGGATATACTACGGATTTCAACCTGGCTTTTGATCAGATCAAGTGTAGCAGTACGGGTATTTGTCTACTCCCCTCTCAGTTCAGCATTGTAACCCATCATCGATTTGAGGGTGATACCGATCCATCTAACTCAAGTATTTTATACGTAATAGAATCGCTAGATCATAGCATCAAAGGAACCCTCATCAATGCCTATGGAGCATACAGTGATGCGTTAAGTGATGAAATGATTCGAAAACTGTCTATAAGTCAAAAGTGAAAAGTCAAAAAAAGAACATTCCTTTCACCTTTTCCTTTTGACTTTTGACTTTTTAATTTTGACTTTTTAATTTTGACTTTTGACTTCATTCCCCAAATCAGATATCAGACATCAGACATCCGACATATCTTCTTACATTCGACGAAACAAATTACCATGCTGCATCGTCGACGTTTTCTTCAGTTGGGATCTTTGGGATTATCTGCGCTTAGCTTTTCTTCTTTTCGTGGAAAAATGACTGTTCAAAAACCATTGGTATTGTCTACCTGGGATGCGGGTATCGCTGCCAACAATGCTGCCTGGCAAATTTTACGCAATGGTGGAAGAGCATTGGATGCCGTAGAACAAGGGGTTCGTGTTACAGAAGCTTCACTAAACTGTTGTGTAGGATTGGGAGCGAATCCGGATAGAGATGGTTATGTAACACTCGATGCCTGCATCATGGATGAAAACTTCAATTGCGGTAGTGTGTTATTCTTAGAAAAAATAAAACATCCCATCTCTGTAGCCCGAAGAGTGATGGAAAAAACACCACACGTGATGCTGGCAGGCTCAGGCGCACAACAATTTGCAGTAGCAGAAGGATTTCCATTGGAGTCGGGTGAATTGTCTGACGACGCCAAAAAAGCCTATCAAAACTGGTTGAAGAAAAGTGAGTACAAACCCGTGATCAATATTGAAAACTCAAAGCGACAAGCAGCATTTGTTCCTACAAAATTAGAAAATGGTGATTGGAACCATGATACCATCGGTATGATTGCATTGGATGCAAATGGCAATTTAAGTGGAAGCTGTACCACCAGTGGTATGGGTTTCAAAATGCGTGGTCGAATCGGAGACTCCCCGATCATTGGCGCCGGATTGTTTGTTGACAATGAAGTGGGCGCTGCAGTGGCTACCGGACAAGGAGAAGACATCATTCGTATTTGTGGAGCACATACCATTGTGGAATTGATGCGACAAGGCATGGATCCGGAAACGGCTTGTAAAAAAGCCATGGAAAGATTATTGAAAGTAAAAGGGATCGATAAAGCCAAAACTATTCAGGCAGGTTTTATTGCCATCAGTAAATCGGGCGAATACGGAGGATATGCTTTACAAAAAGGATTCAACTTTGCTGTTTGTCATGCCGATGATAAAAATTTTCTAGTAGACGCCAAACCATTGATCTGATTTATGTCATTACCTCTTGAAATATGTGTATTCAATACCGCCACAGCCATTGAAGCTGCAAATGCCGGTGCTGATAGAATCGAGTTATGTGAGAACTATGCCAATGGTGGTACTACCCCATCGTATGGCTATTTAAAAACAACACGTGAAAAACTATCCATTCCTATTTTTCCGATGATTCGTCCGCGTGGTGGTGATTATTACCACAGCGATGAAGAACTGGAGATCATTCGGAAAGATATTCTGCTTTGTAAAGAATTGGGATTTGAAGGCGTGGTATTTGGACTCTTGAGAAAAGATGGCACCATTGATGCAGACAATACTGCACGTTTAACAGAACTGGCATATCCATTGGATGTTACTTTTCACAGAGCATTTGATCGTTGCAAAGATCCTTTACAAGCATTGGAAACCATTATAGAATGTGGTTGTACAAGAATACTCACCAGTGGACAACAACCCAAAGCCCCGGATGGAAAAGAACTGATCAAACAATTGGTTGATCAGGCAGATGGGCGAATCATCATCATGCCGGGCAGTGGTATCAACAGCAACAATATTGCAGCAATGAAAGCCTATACCGGCGCTCTTGAATTTCATACTTCTGCACGCATATTGATTCCTTCATTGAGCGAATACATGAATCCTGCGATGTCTGAAGATTTCAGTAGGGATTTTACGAATGCTGATGAAATTAGAAAAATAAAAAACTTACTATAAGACGGAAGTATAAGGAACACGGATTGTTATGATTTATCATGACAATCATGAAAATCCGTGTTCCATCAAACTCCCCTCTGTGGCAAAAATAACCACAGAGATACACAGAGTAACGGCACAGAGGTTCACAGCGTTTTTTTATATCAGACATCCGACATCAGAAATCAGAAATCAATACAACATTCTCACTTTAATCGTCTCTTTCACTTCTTTCAACAACTCCACGGCTCTTTTTGAAAGTTTCTTATCAACATCCAATACCACATATCCGATCTCTTCATTGGTTTTAAGGTATTGTCCAACAATGTTGATATTGTTTTTAGATAAAGCAGTATTGATAGCACTCAATACCCCCGGTACATTTTTATGTATATGCAGAATACGATGTGCCCCATCTACCGGCGGCAGTCCAATAGCAGGAACCGTATGCGATCCATTGGTGATACCCCGTTCGAGGTATTGAAATAATTTGACGCTCACATCTTCTCCAATATTTTGTTGCGCTTCTTCTGTTGAGCCACCGATATGCGGAGTGAGAATGACATTGGGCAATCCTTGTAGAGGCGTGTCAAAATGATCTCCATTCTTTTCAGGTTCCCAAGGATATACATCAATACCTGCACCGGCAATAACACCTTCTTTGATGGCTTCACTCAATGCTTTGAGGTCTACCACTTCTCCTCTTGCATAATTCAATAAAATCGATCCTTTTTTAAAGAGCTTGATATTATTTCTGTTGATGAGATTTTTTGTTTGCAGTGTTTCGGGAACATGTAAAGAAATGATATCACTATTGCTCAATACTTCTTTCATGTTTTTTGCAGCCACTGCATTACCCAAAGGCAGTTTTGTTTCCGTATCGTAGAACAATACTTTCATGCCTAAGGCTTCACACAATACACTGACCTGTGATCCGATATTGCCATAACCAATAATACCCATGGTTTTACCACGCAGTTCATAACTGCCTTTGGCATCTTTCATCCAGATACCTTTATGTGCGGCTATATTTTTATCTACTATTTTTCTGATCAACATCACAGAGATACCGATCACCAATTCTGCCACACTTCTCGTATTACTATAAGGTGCATTGAATACCACCACACCTTTTTTAGTAGCAGCTTTTAAGTCAACCTGATTTACCCCAATACAAAAACACCCAATGGCTTGTAATTTTTTTGCAGCTTCTAATACTTTGGGAGTGATCTGTGTTTTGGAACGTATGCCTAATAAATGCACATCTTTTACTTCTTTCATCAATTCTTCTTCACTCAATGCACCCGCTATTTTTTTGACATTGGCATAGCCTTGCTGTTTAAAATATTGAACAGCTTTATCACTGATGTTTTCGAGAAATAAAATATTGATCCGCTCTTTGGGATAACTGGTCTTGCTCATGGAACGAAAATAATGTTTTTATTTTCTGGATAATCTTTCTGGTTTTAACCATTTCACTAACACATTGTTGTTTATTTTCGCCGCGAAGAAAAACTAACAGATGATCGTAAGAGTCTTTGGTATCGCTATTTTGATGGGGTTGTTCCAAGCCTGTAGTGCACAACCTGCAGAGAAGGATTCTGCAGCGGAGGCAAATGCATATACTGCTATACCTTCTTCAACAAAAGCACTGTATGCTGCTGAAATTGAAAAACAATATCAACAGTTATTGGGCAATCGTGGTTTTAATGGAAGCATACTGGTTGCCAAAAATGGTGAGATTTTATTTGAAGATTATAAAGGGTATAGCAATTTCAAAACCAAAGCTCTCATTACACCCAATACCCCTTTTCATTTGGCATCGGTATCCAAGACTTTTACCGGAATGGCCATTCTCAAACTCAGAGAGCAAGGCAAGCTGGAACTGGATGATACGGTGGATGAATTCTTTCCCGGATTTCCTTATCAAAATATCACGGTACAACAACTACTCAATCATCGCAGTGGATTGAATAATTATGTCTATTTTATGGTAGACAGAAGAGTTGAAACTTATCGTGTTAAGAATAAAAAAGGACGTTGGGTCAGAAGAACACGTACCATCAAAATGCCGCCCCTGAAACCGGGACTCCTCTCGAATCAGGATGTGTTGGATTATATGATGAAACATCGTCCGGCCCCACTCTTTGCACCCGACCGAGCTTTTAGGTATAGCAATACCAATTATGCGCTACTGGCTTTGATCATTGAAAAAGTAACGGGACAATCTTATCCAACCTATATGAAGGATAGCTTATTCACACCGCTGGGTATGAATGACTCCTATGTGTTCAGTGTGGCAGATACCGGAAATTATACTCCTTCCTATCGATATAATAATATACCCTATGGCATTGAGAAGTTGGATTGCATTTATGGAGATAAGAATGTGTATTCAACCGTGCGAGATTTATTATTGTGGGACAGAGCACTGCATGAAGGAACTTATGTGAGTAAAGCTTCACAAGAACTTGCTTATCAACCCTATAGTTTCGAGAATAAATCATTTCATAACTATGGATTGGGCTGGCGTTTATTGAATTCGCCCACAGAAGAAATTGTATACCACAATGGTTGGTGGCATGGCAATAATACCGTGTTCACCAGATACATTAAAGATTCTGCTACTATTATTGTGCTAGGGAATCGTTATAACCGTAATATTTATAAGGCAAAAGCACTTTCTTCTGCCTTTACGGGAAGAACTGATAGTACCGAATTGGAGGAATAAGTTTTTTCAATAGGATATATTCTCAACACAAAGCAGCCTAACCGTTGTTTTTAGCCTTTTCCCCCTATTTTTGCAGACTTTCAATTAACATAAACTTACCAGACACACTGTATTATGGACAAAATCTTGTTTTATGCCGTTCCGGCGATGGGAGTTGTAGGTCTCCTCTACACATTATTGAAGTTTAATTGGGTATCCAAGCAGGACGCGGGTAATGACCGTATGAAAGAAATCAGCAATTATATTGCTGAGGGTGCGATGGCTTTTCTGAGAGCTGAATGGAAAATACTGACTTATTTCGTTGTAATCGTAGCCTTGTTATTGGGTGTGATGGCGAGCAGTAATCCACATTCACATTGGTCAATCTCTTTGGCTTTTGTGTTGGGTGCTGTATGTAGTGCTGTTGCCGGCTATATTGGTATGAAAGTGGCTACCAAGGCCAATGTTCGTACCGCTCAGGCAGCAAGAACCAGTTTGTCAAAAGCCCTGAATGTATCATTTACCGGTGGTGCAGTAATGGGATTGGGTGTTGCCGGTTTAGCTGTATTAGGTTTGGGTGGTGTTTACCTGATCTTGAAGCAGGTATTTGCTCCCGAAGCAGCAGCGAATTCTGCTGAAATGCTTCAGACCATTGAAGTATTGACCGGTTTCTCTCTCGGTGCTGAATCTATTGCCTTGTTTGCACGTGTGGGTGGTGGTATCTATACAAAAGCTGCCGATGTAGGTGCTGACTTAGTAGGTAAAGTAGAAGCCGGTATTCCGGAAGATGATCCACGTAACCCGGCCACCATTGCTGATAACGTAGGTGATAACGTAGGTGACGTAGCAGGTATGGGTGCTGACTTGTTCGGTTCTTATGTAGCTACTGTATTGGCAACCATGGTATTGGGACAAGAAACGGTTTCAATAGATAATTTTGGTGGTTATGCTCCTATCCTGTTACCGATGTTGATTGCAGGTGTGGGTATTTTATTCTCAATAGTAGGTACTTGGTTTGTTCGTGTAAGCGATGCAGCCGGTATCAATACTGCCAATGTTCAGAAAGCCCTGAATATGGGTAACTGGGGTTCTATTATTCTAACTGCCGCTGCTTGTGCAGGTCTGGTATATTATATATTACCTGAAACCATGACCCTTCGTGGTCTTGAGTTTACCCGCGATGGTGTATTAGGTGCTATCGTGGTAGGTTTGGCTGTAGGTACTTTGATGAGCATCATTACTGAATATTACACCGCAATGGGTAAGCGTCCGGTAATGTCGATCATTCGTCAGTCTTCTACCGGACATGCTACCAACGTGATCGGAGGTTTGGCAGTAGGTATGGAATCTACTTTCTTACCGATCCTGGTATTGGCAGGTGGTATCTGGGGTTCTTATGAGTGCGCAGGATTATATGGTGTAGCGATTGCTGCTGCCGGTATGATGGCCACTACTGCGATGCAATTAGCGATTGATGCATTTGGTCCGATTGCAGATAATGCAGGTGGTATTGCTGAAATGAGTGAACTGCCAAAAGAAGTGCGTGAAAAAACAGACGTGTTGGATGCTGTGGGTAATACTACTGCTGCTACCGGTAAAGGTTTTGCAATTGCTTCTGCGGCATTGACAGCATTGGCATTGTTCGCAGCTTTTGTGGGTGTTGCGGGTATCAATGGTATTGATATTTATAAGGCAAAAGTATTGGCCTCTTTATTCGTAGGCGCCATGATTCCTTTCATCTTCTCTTCATTAGCGATTCGTGCGGTTGGACAAGCTGCTATGTCGATGGTAGAGGAAGTACGTCGTCAGTTCCGTTCTATTCCGGGTATCATGGAAGGAACCGGAAAGCCTGAGTATGATAAGTGTGTGGCTATTTCTACGGAAGCGTCTATCAAAAAAATGATGTTGCCGGGTGCAATCGCCATCGTATCTCCTTTGATCATTGGTTTCTTATTGGGTGCTGAAGCATTGGGTGGATTCCTGGCAGGTGCTACTGTAAGTGGCGTACTGATGGGTATGTTCCAGAACAACGCCGGTGGTGCTTGGGATAATGCCAAGAAATCATTTGAAAAAGGTGTTGAGATCAATGGTGAGATGTACTACAAAAAATCTGAACCACATAAAGCATCTGTAACAGGTGATACTGTAGGTGATCCATTTAAAGATACTTCCGGTCCATCCATGAACATCTTGATCAAATTGATGTCGATTGTTTCATTAGTGATTGCTCCTACCCTTGCTCAATTGCATGGTGCGGATGTTGACAAGCAGATCGTAGAGAAAAAAATTGAGATCAAAGCGATTGATGGAGATAATAAAATGAATGTAAGTGTGAATGCAGAAGACATGAAGATGGATGAGATGATCAAGGAACTGAAAAAAGCCGGATTGATCACAGGTGATAACGTTTCTCTGGAAATCAAAGACGGAAAAGTAATCATCAATGGAAAAGAATTATCTGAAGATGTTGCTAAACAATTCTCCATGTATCTGGAAGAAAAAGACGGTGTAAATATTAAAGTGGATTTGAAAGAAGAAAAGAAATAATCACATATTTTCTTATAAAAATGCCCCTATTAACAGGGGCATTTTTGTTTTCATATCAACCAGTTAAGTAGACTACCAATCAGTCTCAAAGCCATCCAATCCGGAAAGAAAATACTTGCCAAAAAGCACCGTAGATATTTATGCTTCACCATAAAAATTGCTTAGCATATTTATACGGCTAAATTTTATCATCCTTCCTTGATGATTTTAAGAAAAACATATTAATTTTCTTCTTATTTAAAGAATAACACATTTATCGTGAAACATAGTATTGACATCTTTATACTAGGTATCATTTTTATGGTTGGTTGTGACAACAGTGCTGAAAAAACGAAATCGCCTGAAGAAACAACGGTTGTCATCCCTGCTGATTCCATTTCAGAACTACGGTCTACTGTTCGTAAAGAAGCTGTTGTGTCGCACCAGCAAAAAGTGCCGGATGAATTCAACGACTGGAAATTTGCAGTACATCTATATGAAACAGAACGCCGTTTTCATTATACAGTTAGAATGCAATACAAAGAATTGCGCATTACCGACTCCATCAATATCCCCAATTTGGGAAAGGAACCCATCGTAAAAATCCAAAAAGACAGTCAACCCTACTCCTGTACCATTGGTTTTTTAGATAAAAAAGGCGTTTTCAAACCTTATTACAGAGCCAGTATCCAAAAAGAACAATTCCGCTTTAAAAAGATTGCGGCGTATGGGGTTGGGGTTACGTTGGTCAATAGACCATAGTCCATGGACCATGGTCTATTGACTATGGACTCTTAACATATCTTTTCTTGTTCATTTACGACTAACCTCGTAAATTGCTTACGAATTAAATCGTAAAGCATGGCTAAGAACATTAAGCCCACAGAAAGTGAGCTGGAAATACTTCGGGTTTTATGGGACAAAGGAACTGCTACTGTTCGTGAAGTACATGAAATATTGAGTGAGCACAAAGATGCGGGTTATACCACGACTCTTAAACTTATGCAGATCATGTTTGAAAAGGGTATTGTGAAAAGAGACGACAGTAGCAAGACCCATATTTACCGCGCCAATATCAGTCGCGAAAGCACACAGCAACAGATCGTTGGTAAAATGATCAACTCATTGTTTGGAGGATCTTCCAGTCAACTGGTGATGCAGGCTCTGGGTAACCAAACACCGAATAAAGAAGAATTGGAAGAGATCCAAAAGCTATTGGATAACTTGAAAAAGCAATAAAATGCTCCCTGTCTTTCAATCAATTTTTCTACAATCTCTGGGTTATGCCATTGCGAATAGTTTATGGCAGATGGCAATTTTGTGGCTATTGTATCTACTGATGACATCACTCGCCAAGCCTAGGGCTTCTGTAAAATATAGTCTGGCCGTTATTTTACAAAGCATTGGTTTTATCTGGTTCATCATCACTTTATTCTTTTATTACAGTGCCTATCAACAATGGACACCCATTGCTAACGGAACAGCATCCGGTACCATTACTACCGTTGTACCACCGGGAGCGGGCTTTCGATCCACTATTTTAAAATTGATGATATGGGCAGAACAATTATTGCCCTATTTATCCGCAGCCTATTTGATCTTGATGATCTTCTTATCTGTCAAATGGATCATCGGTTATCGGTATACACTGCAAATAAGAAAAGAGGGATTGGTGAAAATGCCGGCTAACTGGCGGGTATTTGTACAAGACACTGCTCTACAATTGGGTATTACAAGAGAAGTGCGCATTTTTTTGTCTGAGAAAATAGCGTCTCCCCTCACCATTGGTTTTTTAAAACCTTTGATTCTTGTACCGGTAGCCAGTATCAATCATTTAAGCGTGGCACAATTGGAAGCCATTTTATTACACGAGTTGGCGCATATCAAACGATACGATTATCTCGTCAATATTTTGTTATCTGTTGCTGAGATCAGTTTGTTCTTTAATCCATTTACCAGATTATTCTCGGCTCATATCCGTAAAGAAAGAGAGAATAGTTGCGATGACTGGGTATTGCAATTTCAATACAGCGCTTCTACCTATGCTGAAGCCTTATTGAGAATGGCTCAATTACAAGCCGCACCTGGATTGGTTATGGCTGCAGCAGGCTCACACCAACATGAATTATTGAACAGGGTAAAGCGAATGATCGGTGCACATGAAAACAGATTTACTTACAAGAAACAGCTCTTATCATTTTTATTGGTAACCGGCATTTTGAGTTCAGTTGCCTGGTTTCATCCTACGCAGTCGGAAAAGAGCACTGCAGAGACCCTACCAAAAGTTGCAGATACAACCATCATAAATCGGGTAAGAGAAGTGCAACCCGTTGCCATAGAACCTATGGCTGTGAAAGTGACCAATCCCCTATTCAATCCCGCTTTCTTTTTATCCAATTCTTTGAAAAAAGAAATGAGTGAAAACCTGGAGCAAGCATCAAGAGAAATAGAAGCGTCATTGAATAGCAAAGAGGTAAGAGAAGCGATTCAACAAATACCTGCAACATTACAAGGTGCTTTTCAAAAAATACAAACTGAAAAAAATTGGGAACTATCTGACTGGAAAGATGAACTGTTTAAAATAGAAAAAGCAGAACAGGAAATGAAGCAGGCGTATAAAACACTAGACACCAGCACCATGCCTGTTTATGTACGTAAACCTTTTAAAGAGGAATATGAAAAGGACATGCAGCGAATGGAAAAAGATTTACAAGAAGCAAAGCTGACCATTGCGAAGGAAATGAAAGCGAGTTTATTGAGCAAAACAGAACAGGAAAAAATCAGCAAAGAAGTTGAAATGGCGATAAAAGCTGTGGAAGATTTACATCTACAAAAAATCATTCCGTCTAGCCTTGAATCACTGGAAAATATGATAGCGGCTTTTGAGAAGCTGGATAAAAAACTAAAACCTATTCAGCCGCCATCTCCGGAAAAACCCAACATCAAAAAATCGGTTGTTGAAGAAAAAAGAAAAGAAAAAGAGAATGCCGAGCAGGAGACAAAGATCATCATAAAAGATCCGACTGAAATCTTGTCGATACTGAATCGTTTGATGATCTCTGACATAAAAAATGATCAGTTGGCCTACCCTGCTGCTTTCAGTGAGTATGACGCTGTATGGGTAAAGAAAAAATGCTACTAGACTGGTATCAACAACAATTACTTCAACAATGGATGCAAGACAATAATGTTACCATAAGAATTTTGAAGAAAGCCAGACTCTAATCTTACCAGAGATTACGTGGACACCAATCTCCATATTTATTCCCCAACTGAAACCCAATCAATATCTCATGTGTTCCTTTACTTACTGTATTGAGTCTTGAAGTTTGCAGGTCATAAGAATATCCAATATTGATATTGTGACTCACATTCAATCCCACCATCCCGGCAAATCCATCTTGATAGCGATAAGAACCTCCTAACCATAAAAGATCCTGGTACATAAACTTGGCGTTCAGATCAAAACCAATGGGTAAAGGAGATACATAGCGGATAAGCGTGGAAGGCAATAAACTGACATCTTGTGATAACTGCATTCGATAACCGGCACTAAAAAATAAATGTGGTACGAGTTTCCCTTTTTCTACATACACCGTATTATTCGAGAATGCTACATTTTGTGGAACAATTTGTTGTGCAGACACCCCTATGAAATAGTCTTTTGCGTACAACCATAATCCTGCACTGATATCTGGTCTTATTTGATTTATCAATCCACTGCCCGCAACAGCAGGATCCACAGTTGTAGAACCAAAATTGAGTTTGGAAGCATCCAAACTCATATTACTGATCCCTGCTGAAACACCTGCAGATAAACTGGTAGTAGGAGAAATACCCAAGTGATAAGAATAAGTACCAAAAGCCGCAAAGCGATTCAGAGGTCCGGTCTTATCATTCAACATGGTAAACCCAATTCCATGATGTGGTTCAGCAGACTGATAACTTTGCCAATAAGCCTGTCCGCGTGGATTCTCACCTCTGGCACGCATACTGGTAGCCGTTTCCCAACCAAAATCATTTTTCTTCAAAGGTCCATGCATGGTGATATAAGTAGTTACCGGTGCATCTTGTACGCCTACCCACTGCAATCTGTGAGAAGTTTTTACATCCCAATAATTTTCAATCCCTGCAACAGCCGGATTGATGATATAATTATTCATGATGTATTGGGTATAGTATGGACGCTGTTGCGCATTTGCAGCAACAATCAAACAAACCCCTATGATCCATCCATATATTTTCAATATATTCATGCTATCGGATAATCGTTATGGAACCGGTATACATCGGTTTACCATTTTTAGGATTAATGATATAATAGTACGTACCAATGGGTAATACCTGACCGTTTGACCTACCGTCCCAAGCTCTGTTATATCCAAAAGAACGAAAAACAATTTGTCCATACCTGTTAAATACATCAACGGTTGCACCGGGATAGCTTTCAAGATACTTAATATCCCAGGTATCATTGATGCCATCGCCATTGGGTGAAAATGCATTGGGTATTTCCGGCGATTTTAACACTTTGATAAAAATCGTATCACTCACCGAACACCCCCCCTCACCTGTTACCGTAAATGTATATCGGATATCATCTACCGGTTTGGAGACAGGAGAATATACGGTATCGCTGCTCAAAAAGGATGGCGGGGTCCACAAATAACTGAGATCATTTCCATACACGAAAGCAGGATTCAATTTGATTTGTCCACCTTCCAATACCGTTACTCGCTGTGTTCCCATGTTTAATACCGGAAGCGGATAAATGGTTAAAGTAACCGTTGCTGTATCACTACCACAACCGGCAGCACTATATACATGTAAGGTGGTGTTGAATGAACCGGAGTCTTTATAAGCACGTACCGGATTCTGAATAGATGAAGTATTGCCTTTCCCCAAATTCCACACCCATCTGGTGGGTAATACCGCCGATCTCATGGCACTTTGATCGATGAATGATACCGGTTCATCAAAACATACATCCGCAGCCGATACGGTGAATGCAGCTAATGGATTGGGATGTACTGTAATGGTTTTTGTTACTTCACTCACACAAGTATTACCACCTGAATAAGACAGCATACGGATATTGAAGTTTTGTCCGGCAGTATTCGACACCGCATACTTATAATTATAGGCTTTATTCATAGCCGGTGTTTCATCGGTTTGAAATACGGCAGGACTATTCACCCGATCCCAATAAATTTCAGATTTGGTAACCGCACCGAAATCAACTGTAGACTTATTTAAAATCACCACCGGGGTTTTAGCGCAGAGTACAGTATTCATTTGTACTTCAAAATCGGCTTTGGGTATGGACCCGTTAACAGTAAAGTTCTGAGAGATGGTGTTGACACATCCATCTTTGGAAGTTACCCTAAGAGACACGGCATAATTATCAGACTTATTGTATTTCACCTGTGGATTCTTCAGCGTACTGCTGGTAATATTCGGTGCAGGACTTACTGCAGGTGTTCCTGCATTAAAATTCCATAGATAAGTAAACTGGGATTCGGAGCCATCGGAAATTTTACTGGTATCCGTGAACTGTGCACTGGCATCATTCAAACAGACTTCCGGCAAAATAAATCCGGGTTGAGGTAATGGATGTACAAAGGGAAGTGTGGCCGGAATAAACAGATCACTTTTACAACCGGATGCTGTTTCTACTTGCAAACTCACATTCTTACCACCCGTGGTAGTATACTTTGTGGTTTGTTGTGCATTGGTGCTGGCAACAATATTTCCTTTTCCATCACCTAAGTCCCATGTCCATTTAGTAATGGTACCAACTTGACTGGTGGACGCATCCGTAAACGTAATATCAGTATCTGTACAACGTATAGTAGAGAAATTAAAATTAGCAATAGGTTTGGTAGTGATGGTTAACACTTTAGTAGTTTCTTCCGATATACATCCAATGTCTGAAATGGTACGAAGTTTTACATTGTAACTTCCAGGTTGGGCATACACCACTCCATGTGTTTCTGTGGTAAGATCGAGATTGCTACCATTCCCCAAATCCCAGAGCCATCGCACTCCGGATGTCTTTGGGGTCGTGAAACTCACCACATCAGAAACACATCCAGTAGATATAAAGTTAAAATCAGCTACGGGTTTACTATTTACTTTAATGGGGATCGAAAATACCTGATCTGTACTACCACAACCATCAGGTGTAGCAGATGTGGTATATAGCTTAATTGTATCTCTTAATGCATTGGTATTTGATGAAGCGAATTGAAATGTCTTCCCCGTGCTAAAATAATACAAGCGCTGCCCGCTTACTAAGGGCGTACTATCAGCAATCGGAGCATTTATGGTACCAATGGCAGCATTGGGTGTAATATTAGGAGCGGCTGTAAAATCCCATCTAAGGCTGGTCGGTTGAAACCCAAGTGGTACAGAAAATTGAAAGGGAGTATTTATACAGGTAACAGCGGAGTCAACACGTGTATATGGATTACTGAATGTAGCTTGTCGACTAAAGTCTCTCAAATTTGTACCTGCATTGTATCCATAACTTTCTGCAGCTCCAAATCCGTATGCGATGGCATTAAACCCTGTATCTGAATAAAGATTGTGAGACCCTGCTGAAACATTTAAAGTAGCATAATAATAATTCGATTCAGAGGGATGAACCTTAAAAGAATCCGTAATTAAATTGCCGTCTAGTTTGAAACTTTTCTCCCCACCCTTTTTTACTACAACGTTAATATAGCTTTGAATAATATTAAATCGATTAGCAGAATACAGTGTTATATCATTGATTGTTTGTTCAACAGGGCTTAATAGAATCATTTCAGGATCACCACCTGGCGAGGTGTTAGGGTTTCCTTCTGTTCCTTGGGTGGTACAGTATTGAGCTACTAAAATAGGCTTATCAGATTCAATGAGATTTGGCAAGGCAGCTCCAGTTCCTGATATGTTACTATTCTTAAACTGGTAGTAAAAATTGTTTACTAATTGAGTAGTAGGAATAGTATTCCCGTTCAATTTGACGATGGTAGATGGATCAGAAACACAAATCCTATAAAAATTATTTGGCTGAGGACTGGTGGGAACAGTTAAATATTTTTTCCCCCATGCGACAATTGGAAATGCTTGAGCAAATAAATTATCTGCACTGCCACTATTACCACTTCCGATACTAATTTTGCCTGCACCTGAAAAAACTGCTATTTTTTTGCATGATCCGGAACTATTAGAACTAATCGATTTGATTTTCGATCCTGTCAAGTCTGATCCTGTTATACCATTAGTAGTTCCTAGTACACTATAGATCTGACCTCTATTCAATTTAACCGTAAATGGCTTGTTTACTTCTTTATTATTTCTATTAGGTGCACTTGGTGTTATTTCAACTAAAGTATTATCCTCTGTAGCAATTACGAAGAAAAATGAATTAGAAAAAAGATCATTAGAAAACTGAGAATAACTAAGTGCATAATATTCTTGCCCTAATGTATTTGTTGGAAATAATAATGAAGCTCCTGAAACGCTCTGGTTATAAATATGGGCATAAGCTACAATATCTTCAGTACTAGTAATATGTATACCATGATTATATGTCCCTGTATCTGCAATTCTTGTGTCTTGATTTCCAGATTTGGGTATTGGATTTGAAACTGTTACTTGACCCTTTGTAACTGTATAACTTTGAGTATAGTTAATGGATGGGATTTCAACTTTTACAGTTGCATCTTTATTTGATGTAAAATAGAGTATCATGTCTTGTGTCCCACCATTAGATTGAGGCAGCCCTGTGGTTAATGAAACCATTCTTACATGATATCCATATCCTAGCCAAAAATCCTTGCCTTTATTAGAAAAATCTTGAGCATACGTGTAAAAGACACTACAGAGAAGCAGTGTCAGTAAAAGCAATTTTCTGATATTCAGCGGAGAATTCAACACAAACACAACATTGACAACAATAGGTTACAAAGGTTTAAAATTAAGGGTTCAACCCTATTCCAACCCAAGATTATTTAAATGGATAAAACGTTGCCTTTCAGGAGTGAATGCGCCGATGGACCCATACAAAACAATAAGTCCAAAATGCTGAGATTGGGTTGAAACCCGATTCTGTCCTCAAATACCTGCCGATATCGGATAGAAGCATCATCCGATTGAAAGTTTTTGGGCATCCATCGGTTCCGCGCATCAAAGCTGTTTTCCGGAATTTGGGTTTGATAGGATGAGGTTTCAGAAAAGCCGGCTGGCACTTTTAATACTCTCCATAACCACTGTTGGATATCCCGATTGAGGTCGAGCAGGTACACTGGTCTGGAACTAAAGATCCTTTCCAACCCATCCCGGTAGAATTCATAAAAAGGTGACCGGTTATAACATGACTCAATTGTTCGCCAATGCTGTTGTTGCCAAGGCAGGGAATAACTGATACGAACATCTTGAATGGGCTGCTTCTGGTCACGCCCTTTTTCCAGCGGAACCGATAAAGTCACCAATCCATTACTACCCGCCAACACCATTCTATTGCGAAAACTCATTTTTTGGAAGCTTTCATATACTTCAAATTCAATATTTGAAAAATGAAACAAAGTATTAATGTAATTAATACTTCCAAAATATTGATATTCAATTAATAAATTAGACATATTGTATTAAAACTAACAAAAATGATAAACCCCCGTAATCAACGTCAAATAATCATTATAAAACATGATTTACTAATTCAAATAAACATCATAATTTAATGATTATTAATTATTTATGATTAAAATTATTGACTAAATAAAATAGCAAACAAGAATCTTGTAAAATTTCATTGAAAAACTAAATTATTTGGGATTTCGTTTTATAAAAAAAGCGGCTACGATATACAAAATGCCACAAGCCAAGTCTCACGGTTTTAGCGATTAAAGGTAAAACGGCAGTTCCCTACTCCTATTCACAATTCATCAACATTTGAGGTTTTTACTAAGGGTTTTAGGGTTACTAAACTGATTGGTTAGATATAAACTTTTCCCCTCTTTGGGATAATACATATTAAACATTTTATGCAACAGTTTAAAAACTTACGGGAAATGATGGCTGCCTATTCTGACGAACAAGTTTGTCGGGAATACATGGAGCAGATGCGTTGGGGTGGGAACCCGACCTGCCCGTTCTGTGGCATGAATAAACCGTATAAGCTGAAAGACGGGAAAAGATACCGTTGCAGGGAAAGCCAATGCAAAAGGAATTTTACGGTAACGGTAGGTACTGTATTTGAAGATAGCAAGGTGAAGTTATCCGTTTGGATGGCTGCTCTATACCTATGTACTACCCATAAAAAGGGAGTATCGAGCCACCAGTTAGCCCGGAATCTGGGAATAACCCAAAAGACTGCATGGTTTGTACTTCATAGGGTTAGGCTGCTTATGGGCGATCCTGAACCCGATGTAGCTATGGATAACGTAGTGGAAGTAGATGAAACCTATGTAGGCGGTAAATGGGATAAAATGACCCGTGCAAGACGCAAGAAGCACCAAGAAAGCGGTAAGGATAACAAAGTGGCTGTCATGGGGCTATTAGAAAGGGATGGCAAGGCTAAACTAACCTTAATAGGTGAAAACACCTTTAAGGACGTAGTAAGGCAACACGTAGCCCCTTCTGCGGTAGTTATTACTGATGCTCATAGCGGATATATTGGACTTAACCAGGAATACCAAGCCCATGAAGCAGTAAACCACTTAGCCCAAGAATTTAGACGGGGAATAGCTTATACAAATAGCGTAGAGGGATTCTTCTCTGTGTTTAAGCGTACCATATTCGGCACTTACCACCAAGTTAGTCCCAAGCACTTGCACCGCTATTGCGCTGAAACCTCCTACCGTTTTAACAGCCGCAAAATGACCGATGCTGAAAGGTTTGAAATGGCTATTTCTAATACAAAAGGAAGATTGAGATATAGTGAATTAATCAAGAAGCTTTAAATCTCTGGGATCAGTTACTTCAAAAAAGCCATTGTGAATATTCATTAATTCAAATCTTTTATTTGTTCGTAATCGCATGGAAAACATGTAAACCATTTTTCTATTACTACTAATATCAACATAAAATAATTCACCATGAAAATATACTTTCAACCAACCGGAATTGATAGCATTTATCATAAGAGAATCCAACACAATCGGGGATGCAACTGGTGTACCAATTCCGTTTTGCTGAGTGCAAAGAAGATTGATGTATTTCTTTTCAGTTGGTGTATAACTAAAATCATTATAAAAAGATGCGGTATCAAATCTTATAGCCGTTCTTATGCTCCTAAAGTATGCTGGAGATTTCCCATAATTTTTTATCCCAATTTGTACGCTAATAGATTTCCCAATTTCAAAAGAATTGAGGATCATTTCATCAAAATATACTACTGCTCTATTATCTATTTCAAAAATACTTGCAGTCAACTTCAATCCCGTTTTATTAAGATTAAAGGCGCTATCAGCCAAAGAAGCAGACTTTATAGATGCTTCAACAGATTTTTGAGTAAGATTAAGTGTTTTAATGAAATTGCTATCAGAAGAAGTCATACTTTCTTTAGTAAGCTTAAAAGTACTATCCATATAATCAACTGTTCGTTGTGCTGCAATAGCCGAAATGCGAGCCGCTTTTGCAGAGCTATCTGCAAGTTTTATATTTTTTTCCGAAATATCGTTTTGTCTCGTCGCTTGTCGAAACAAAAACAATGTAATAGTCGCCATAGCTATATTCACAACTATTCCTATTCTATCACTCCAAGTGCCATATTTGATATAAGAATTATGGCTTTCATTTTCTTTTTTATTCTGGGGATTGTTGCTTTGACCCAAGCGACTGAAATGCTTATTGATAAGCGCACTAAATTTCCAGTATTCAAGTCGATTTTTTGGATTCTTATGGGTTTGGCGGCTATCTCTGCGGCTTGTCATTATTTATTTTAGTAATTACTGAAAAAACAAATTATGCTTATTTTTGATAAATGTCAAGCACATCCCCAAACAAAAACAAAAAAGATAAAATCAAATTAAACATGACTTTTGATGAAGCCATGAAAAAGGCACTTTCTACCCCGGTAAAAAAGGCTTCCCCTAATAAAAAGCCAAAAAAGAAATGACCAAGAAAATAATTAGACTGCTAATTGGACTTTTGGTAATTGCTATAATCGTTTACGCTGTTGCTACTCGTAAGGGTTATAATTATGACCCAAATGATGGTAGTGAAACAGAAGCCGTATCCGACTTGATACAAGAAAATAAACGTATTGAAGATGATTATGAAAAATCTTTAGAAGGTAAATATGAAATGGGAGAAAAAGATACAACTGTTACCGATGAAGGAGATATTGTTATTTTTTATGTCACTACTGATACAATAAAAATGGCTAAGAAATAATCTTAGCCTTTAATATTATTGAACGTATGCTCCTTCTCTCCAGTTTCGGTTAGTGTCCAACCATGCTAATAACGCCCCCATAAAACCGAATCTTGCAGCCAAACCAGTAGCTTGTTCATAACATACTTGTCCGGGTGTTAGCTGTCGAATTAAAATGCTTCTTTTATGAATAGCCTGAGGACCATTTAAAACAAAAGTGATGGTTTGACCTACTATATAATGCCCAGCAAATTTGCCAGTTTGTACAAGATGATGTTCAATAAAAGATAAATCCACTGATGGGTAAAACGGATCAGGCATGCTCTAACTCTTCTTCGATTTCTAAATTTTCATTAGTATAGTTATCGCCAGTCTGCAAAAGCCTATCCAATAGGGCATCAGTTTCGGAAACACAAAATCCCAAAACTGGATTACCGTTTGAATCAACCAATTTCCAGCCGAGAGATTGTAGTTCTTTTTCAATCCCTTCTCCGAACTTTTCAGCAACTCCGCAAAATGATTGAATAGCCTCTTTTATAGCTATTTCCGCATCATCATCATTTTTTGCAACTGTTTCTATTCCTAATAAAGGTAATTTGACAATAGTATTACCATCAAATTCAGACTGCTTGCTCCAAATAGGCATTTGCACCGAAATGGAAGCTAATTTGCCGTCATTTCGTGTAATAACAATATTTGCTTCGATGTTTTGCATAGTGTAATGGTACTACAAAATTAGTAATTAGTACAAATATTTGTACTAACGGTACGATACATTTTTTAATGTATCGTACGTATAATACCTATCCAATAAACGTTCCGAAATAACAAAAATTGTAAGATAGAGCTGTTCGTTCATGCGAACATACTTGATGTTGTTTCAACAAAACATTAATTATCAACGTGTTAACCACTTCATTACTCCTTCCTTGCCCCCTGTTAAGAAAGGCATAATAATGCGGAAAATGACTACTACTATAAATAGCATCCAAGCATCAGACAGGGCGGCTGACTGTTCGTCAGGGGTCATATTCTCATATTCTTCACGGGATTGTTCCCTTAGTTTTCGCTTTCCATAGGCTGTATTGGGGTTGTATGGTTTACGCTGTTTAGCCATAAACTAAAATATTTTATTTCCTATTTGACCCACTTTTTTCATCAAAACTATTTACCGTCAAAGAGTAAATATGAAAAGGAGAAACATTTTAAAGTATTTAATAGAAATACTCAAAGTGGTGCTTTATTTAATCAAATGTATTAAAGAATTTCTTTAATCATTTTAACACCCGAAATAGGCTATTTCGGGTGTTTTTCTATTAGCTATACGAACCCAATCGTATCGTTATAAAAAATCGTAAAGCGTTGAAGAAAGAATAATACGTAGAATAACTAACTGATAATAAGTTATGAAGGCTTGTGGTAAGTAGTATATCGTTACCAAAAAAGCCACCTTCACTCCTTTCGAAGCACTTTAATGACTTTCTTTGATAAAGATAACCCGGTAATATTTTCTTCCATTCACATTCTCCCCACAGTCCGAATTTATCAGATTGATAAATGGCAATACCCCCAATCCTACAAACCGCTAATTTGCAGCAAATTGAAATTGTGAAGCATCTCCTATTCATTTCCCTAATAAGCACCCTATTATTCGCCTGCCAAAAACCACAGTCATTTGACTACCGAAACGTGAAAAACGTGAAATTGGAGAAATTGGGTTTTGAGAAGTCTACCCTCAGCATGGATTTGGTATACTACAACCCAAATGCATTTGGCGTTGACCTAAGAAAGGTTGATGCAGACATTTATATCGATAACCATTATCTAGGTAAATACCAATTGGATACTTTAATGCATATCCAACGTAAGGCTGAATTTGTACTCCCATCCCGTATTCAGGTAGATATGCGCGGTATTTTCAAAAATGCCCTAACAGTTCTTTTTAATCGCGAAGTACTGCTGCATGTAAAAGGCACCACAAGAGTGGGTAAAGCAGGGTTCTTCAAAACCATTCCTTTTGATTATGAAGCCAGACACAAATTGGAATTGTAAGGCTCAAGAAAAAAGAAGATAAGGCACAAGGAAGGTTCAAGATTCAAGAAGACAAGACACAGAAAAGGTTCAAGTGCCAAGACGCAAGTTTACTGAACTATCCTTGTGGCTTGTAGCTTGCGGCTTGGAGCTTTCTTGTGTCTTGTCTTCTTGAATCTTAACTCTTAATTAAATGGTTTGACATGGCAAGGCTTTCTTGGCTGTGGTCCGCCGCCGTCTGCGGCTCTTTTGCAAGATGGTGGGAGCTTTTTGTAGGCGTCTTCGGAGGCTTTGGTATCATCTGCATCAAACCCTGCATTGTTCAAAGTTACTTTGAGCGCATCGGGATTGGTATAATTCGGCAGGTATTGTATTCTGATCTCTCCTTGTAATAAATTGATTTTCCACTGTACTAATCCACCCTCAAGAATTCCTTTTTCTTCCAACAGGTATTTATCCAAGACCTCTTTACATTCCCAACACTTAAGATTATTGGATTTGATGCTAACCCACTCAGGTTTGGCTTGCTGGGCATTCACCATCTTTCCGATGACTAGACAAAATATCATTGACAATAATATCTTTTTCATAATCCAAGGATTTAAAAAACTTATTCAGTGCTTTTCAGTGCCTTCTCCGAAGGAGTCCTTTGGACAGTGGCAATTCTTTTAATAGACACTTAAGTAATAGAAAATGTTGCCACTGAGACCACAGAATGACACTGAATTAGATGCCCTTCCAGTTGGCAGGGTCCTTTCTCCATTCAAGCAATAATTGTTCCGTTTTCAAAGAAACTTGTCCTTTTTCAACTGCCAAACTAATCAGGCTGCTATAATTGGTCAATGATTTATAAACAACCCCTGCTTTTGCAAAAGCCTCATCGGCATGGGGGAATCCATAGGTAAAAATGGACACCATCCCCACTATTTCTACTCCTGCTGCACGTAATACATCTACAACCTGTAAACTGCTTTTACCCGTAGAAATCAGATCTTCTATTACCAATACTTTTTGTCCGGCAGAATAAAACCCTTCAATCTGATTCCCCATTCCATGTTCCTTGGGTTTCGGACGAACATATACATAAGGTAACTTCAACTGATCGGCTGCCATGGCACCCCAGGCAATACCTGCCGTGGCCACGCCCGCTAACATTTCCGCTTCGGGAAATCCTTCAAAAATGACATTGCACAATTCGCTTTTGATAAAATCGCGAACATACGGGAAGGATAATACTTTACGATTGTCACAATAAATCGGACTTTTCCAGCCGCTTGCCCATGTAAAGGGGCTTTCCGGACTCAATTTTACGGCGCCTACCTGAAGTAGTTTTTCTGCTACAGCTTTTTCGTTGGTCATGCTGCGAATGTAGGAGCATTTCTGCAATTTGATCCGTCTAGGTGGATCGAAAAATTTGAAAATTTGAAAATTTGAAAATAATGATCAGATTTGACCTATGGGACTAAAAACAATACAAGCTGCTGGTGGATTGGTATTGAATGAAAAGCAGGAAATACTCATGATCTTTCGAAGGGGCAAATGGGATTTACCAAAAGGGAAGTTAGATGAAGGGGAAAAAATAGAGGAATGTGCTGTTAGAGAAGTAATGGAAGAAACCGGTTTGACAAAAATAGACCTAGGTCCATTACTCAGCATTACCCACCATACTTATTTTGATACCTGGCTAAAAGAAGAAGTGATCAAAGAAACACATTGGTATGTAATGCAAGCAAGCTCAAAAGAATTATTAATCCCCCAAACCACAGAAGACATCGAAATCATAGAATGGGTCTCTTCTGCTAATATGGTAGATAAACTGAGCAATAGTTATGATACGATTATGGAAGTGGTGAGGAAGTTGGCAGTTGATAGTTGACAATTGATAGTTGACAGATGACAGTTGACAGAGTTTTAGGAAAAATCCCTTCCTTTTCTTTCTGTCAACTGTCAACTATCAACTAAATACTACTTCTCACAAGGCTCCTTCCTTCTCGTATCAATCAAAAAATGAATTTTCCATCCACTCTTTTCACGCAGTAGATGGAAAGAGTTCACGCCACAGTGACTAAAATTCCCATTGAAATAAAATTTGTAGGGAGTCCAAACCACAGCAAGGGGGCCATCAATTTTAATGGTTTCAAATTCGATGCGTTCATCTGCTGCATTTTTCTGAAGTCCTGCTATACTTCTACCAAAATTAGATACCAGATCCGTTTTGGCGCTGATATTTCCTTCTTTATCGCGAACAATGGTTTGTAAAATATTCTTTTCAGAGAAACAGTTGACTACTCCGGCAGAATCAGCATTGCGCATAGAAGTAAACAATTGATTGATGACTGCTTTTACGGAATCTACCGCTGACTGCGCTTGTACATGTGTTGTAGCTGCTATCAAAACGATTGCTAAGAAGTATTTTTTCATAGACTTTACTTTCAATAAAAATAGCTGTAAATATGGTTTGTTCATATCCGTTTATAAAAAAAGTCAGACCTGACAGTAGTGTCGGATCTGACTTTTCATAATTGGATGAGATCATTATCTTAAATAACCCAATATTTTCAACATGCTTTGTGCTGTTTGTTCTTTAGCATAGACCCAATCTTCCAACTTCCCATTTTTGTCATACTCAACAATCACATGTTTAGGAGAAGGTATCAAACAATGTTTGATACCTCCATACCCACTGATCTGATCTTGGTAGGCACCGGTGTGGAAGAATCCTACATACAGCGGTTCTTTATTTCCTTCCGCATCTTTTGGATCCGTATTGGTGAGCTTGGGAAGAAACACTTCATTGATATGCTCTTCAGAATCGTAATAATCGTGACTGTCACATGTAATACCCCCTAAGACGACTCGTTGGTATTCATTATCCCATTTATTGATGGGCAGCATCAAAAATTTCTCTCCAATACCCCAGGTATCCGGCAAAGTGGTGATGAATGAAGAATCAATCATATACCAGCACTCACGATCGTTCTGTACTTTTTGTCCGATGACACTGTAGATATGTGCCATGCTCTCTCCCACTGTATAACTGCCGAACTCAGTATAGATATTCGGCATAGGCACTTTGGCTTTCTTACATGCTTTTTTAATATTGCTCACAATTTCATTGATCATGAACTGGTAATCATATTCAAATCCGAGTGAGTGTTTGATGGGAAATCCACCACCAATATTGATGGAATCCAATTCCGGACAAATCTTCTTCAGCTGGCAGTACAGGTTGATGATCTTGTTCAACTCAGACCAATAGTAGATATCATCTTTGATCCCTTTGTTCAGGAAGATGTGCAACATTTTCAACTGGAACTTATCTTCATATCCTTCGATCTCATCCACATAAAATTCCAGGATATCTTTTGCACGGATGCCTAAACGTGAAGTATAAAAAGGGAAATTGGGTTCTTCTTCTGCAGCAACCCGAATACCTAAGCGGAAGGGCTGTTTTACACTGCGTTTATATGCTTGTAATTCTTCCTTGTTATCCAGAATAGGAATCACATTCTTAAAACCGGTATTGATCAGTTTAGCGATGCGTGAAGTGTAAGACTTCTGTTTATAGCCGTTACAGATGATATAGGTTTCTTTATTGATCTTTCTGCGTTGGTATAAACGATTGATGATCTCAATATCATATGCATAAGATGTTTCGAGGTGAATATTGTGTTTCAACGCTTCTTCTACCACGAAAGAAAAATGTGAACTCTTGGTACAATAGCAATAAAAATATTCGCCTTCATACTTATGCTTTTTAAAAGCATCGGCAAACATCTTTTTAGCTTTGTTGATCTGCATTCCAATCTTTGGCAGATAGGTAAGCTTCAACGGAGTTCCATACTTCTCGATGATTTTTTTGAGATCCAGTTCATTGAACTGCAAATAGCCATCGTCATTAACATCGAATCCTTCTTGTGGAAAATGGAAGGTCTGGTTCACCAGCGAGGTGTAGGTATTGTTCATTAGCCGGGTTAGTGGTTGTTTAGTGTGAACAAGAATGGTACCTTATAGAAACAACAAAAATAGTTGTTTGTATAGTTCAACAAATAAAAAAACCGGAAAGTAAGGTTACTTCCCGGTTATATTTTGATCAGGGTTGCTGATTACTTTACAGAATTTACCAGTGCCTTGAAACTTGCCGGCTCATTCATAGCCAGGTCTGCCAGCACTTTACGATTCAGATCGATACCTTTTACTGCCAATTTATTGATAAACTGGCTATAGGTCAATCCTTCTTCTCTTACTGCTGCGTTGATACGGGCGATCCAAAGCTGACGGTATTCGCGCTTCTTCAACTTACGACCTACATAGCTGTATGTCATACCTTTTTCAACAATATTTTTGGCTACGGTGTATACATTTTTACGTTTACCGTAGAATCCTTTGGCCTGCTTGAGGATACGCTTTCTGCGGGCTCTTGATGCTACTGCATTTACTGAACGTGGCATAATATCTTTTTTTTGTCCCGCTTAAAGCGGGATTGTTTTTAAATGGTTTGATGTCCCTTCCCGGGATGATGGCTTGGATTAACCTTTCAAACGCAATAAGCGCAGAACGAAATCTTTGTTGGGAGCTCCAACAACACCTTTCTTGTTCAATGCTCTTTTACGCTTCTTTGATTTTTTGGTTAAAATGTGCCTTTTGAAAGCTTTCTGGAAGGTGATCTCTCCACTGCCAGTAACCTTAAAGCGCTTCTTCGCGCTGGAATTTGTTTTTACCTTTGGCATAAATAATAATCTACTTAAGATTACACCCTGCTGGCGGTCTCGAACAGACGAGACACTTGTTGAGCCTTACGGGAAAAATTTGGAGTGCAAAAGTAGGGGAAAAACAGAGAAATAAGAAATAAGAAATAAGGAACAAGAAACAGAGGACTTTAAAGTGTGAACCCCTTATATAAGAAATGTCGATGAAAATCATCGACATTTCTTATATAACTATTTGAAAACCAGACTATTAAAGCTATTCCATTGTTTCTTGTTCCTTATTTCTTGTTCCTTGTTCCCTACTTCCTATTCCTCTGTTTTACTCGCCGCTTTCTTCTTCCCTGTTTTAGGGGTAAAAATGGCGAACATGCGCTTGCCTTCGAGTTTGGGCATACTTTCTAATGAACCTGCTTCTGCCAAACGTTCAGCAAATTTCAAGAGTAATAATTGCCCACGATCCTGGAACATGATGGCACGTCCCTTGAACTGTACATAAGCTTTTACCTTATTTCCATCTTTCAGGAATTTCTCAGCATGTTTGGCTTTGAAGTCAAAATCATGATCATCGGTTCCAGGCGTAAAGCGGATCTCTTTGATCTCACTTTGCTTGGAATTTGCTTTCATCTCCTTCTCTTTCTTCTTCTTTTCGTAAAGGAACTTTTTATAATCGATCACCTTACAAACGGGAGGGTCAGCTGTTGGAGAAATTTCCACTAGATCCAGTTCTTGCTCTTGCGCAATTTTCAATGCTTCCTGTGTGGAGTAAACGCCAACAGTTACATTGTCGCCAACCAAACGCACTTGTGGTACCCGGATTCTTTCGTTGATACGATGTTCAGGCTCCGGTTGCCTGTTAAACCTGGGATTGAATCTTCCGCCCCCTCTTGGTGGTAATGCCATTAAAACTTGTTTAGTTAAAAATTTAGGTGTTAAAGATATAGCTATTTCCTTATTCCGAATTATTCTCCGCTTTTTCGGTGGAGAATTTCATCTTGTATCAATGTGATAAACGCTGCTAATTCCTGTGTCCCCAGATCACCTTTTCCTTGTCTGCGTACTGCCAGTTTACGCTCAGCGGCTTCTTTCTCTCCCACTACCAACATATATGGCACGCGACTCAGTTCAGTATCTCTGATCTTTTTCCCGATCTTTTCGCTTCTATCATCTATTTCTACTCTCACTCCTATGGCACGCAGCGATTGTTTTACTTCTAGTGCATAGTCCATGAATTTATCACTGATCGGCAATATTTTCACTTGCAATGGCGCCAACCATACCGGGAACTTGCCTGCATAATGTTCCAACAGGAAGCCAATAAAACGTTCGTGGGTTCCCAATGGTGCGCGGTGTATGATCAATGGTACTTCAGGCTGGTTGTTCTGATTCACATAATTCAACCTGAATTTGTTTCCTGAATTGAAGTCTACCTGATTGGTCGCCAATGTAAACTCTCTTCCAATCGCACTCCAAATCTGTACATCGATCTTAGGTCCATAGAACGCTGCTTCATCGGGCACTTCTACAAATGGAATATTCGACTCGATCAATACATTACGTACCATAGCTTCTGTTTCTTTCCAAAGCTCCGGTTCATTTACATATTTGGCGCCCAGTTTAGTAGGCTCATGTAAACTCAAACGCATCACATATTTATCGATACCAAATATTTTAAAATACTTGATGTACATATCATTCACCGCACGAAACTCAGCAGCAAACTGCTCTTTACTACAGTAAATATGTGCATCATTCATGTGCAGACAACGAACACGCATCAGACCAAACAACTCCCCACTCTGCTCATAGCGATAACAAGTACCGTATTCAGCGATACGGAATGGAAGATCTTTATAGCTCTTAGGTTCTGCATCAAATATTTTATGGTGATGCGGACAGTTCATCGCTTTCAGATAATACTTGGTTCCGTCCAATTCCATCGGAGGAAACATACTATCAGCATAATAAGGAAGGTGTCCGCTGGTGAGGTACATACTCTCTTTGGCGATATGCGGTGTTACCACACGCTTATAGCCTGCATCTTCTTCTGTTTGCTTGGCTAGTTTCTCCAATTCTTCGATGATAACAGTACCATTGGGTAACCATAGAGGCAATCCGGCACCTACATCATCATCCATGGTGAAAATGCCCAATTCTTTTCCGAGTTTACGATGATCTCTTTTTTTGGCTTCTTCCAGCATCAACAGGTATTCATCCAACTCTTTTTGATTCGGGAATGTAACACCGTATAAACGAGTGAGCATTTTATTCTTCTCATCTCCTTTCCAATAAGCTCCCGCAATACTGGTAAGTTTAATGGCTTTGATGAACCCCGTGTGTGGGATATGTGGTCCGCGACAAAGGTCGGTGAACTGTCCTTGTGTATAGAAAGTGATCGATCCATCGTCTAATCCTTGCAAAAGATCAAGTTTATACTCATCTGATTTCTCTTGGAAATAAGTAACAGCCTCTTGTTTGGATATTTCTTTACGCTGGTAAGCATTGTTTTGCTTGGCCAGTTCATTCATTTTCTTCTCAATCGCTACTAGATCCTCTTCTGAGATATGTTGTCCACCCAAATCTATATCATAATAAAAACCTTTATCCAATGCCGGTCCAACCCAGAACTTCACACCCGGATACAAAGCTTCTACTGCTTCTGCCATTAAGTGAGCAGAAGAATGCCAAAAAGTATTTTTCCCTTCTGCATCATCCCAGGTATGCAGTTTCAGTGAACTATCAGTCATAATCGGACGCGTAGCATCCCATACTTGTCCATTAACACTTGCCGCCAATACTTTTCTGGCCAGTCCTTCACTGATTGATTTAGCAATATCCAAAGCACTCACGCCTGCTTCATACTGCCTTTCTGCCCCATCGGGAAAACGAATCTTAATCATTGGTTCGATTGCTGAAAAATTGAATAATTCTAAGGATTGCAAAAATAGGATAAAGCTGCGAGCTTTCAGCTATGAGCTGAGAGCTTTGAGCTGCCAGCTGCTAGCTTCTAGCTGCTAGAAAAACAAAGTCTAGTAAATTTTTAAAAAACGCATTTGTCTATTCTTAAGATGAAATACAGTAACCGATCTAGCAGCTAGCAGCTGGCAGTTCTTGTCTCACCGCTTATTTAACGCTTCTTTATCAGCATACACTATATTGCAATCGTAGTTTTGCCCGAATGAGACTGAATATTACCCTAACCTCTTTTTTACTGTTCTGTTCGCTTGCCCTGGGTGCCCAAAATTTGACGGGTATCTGGAGAGGTTATTTTGGCTCATCGAGTGGCTTGTATAAGGGTGATACGCGACAAGAAATGTATAAATATGAAGTGCAGATCGATCAGCAAAGCAATAATGCACTAAAGGGTGTTACCTACTCTTACCAAAGTACCGTATTCTATGGGAAAGCTACATTACAGGGTATTTATACGGTACAGACCAAAAATCTCATCTTAAAAGAGCTGGTTTTAGAAGAACTAAAAATTGCCGATAAAAGTGAGCCTTGTCTCATGACCTGCTACCTTGAATATTCCAAAATGGGAAATCTGGAAGTATTACAAGGCACTTTTATTTCCATAAATGCCAAAAGCAAGGTTGATTGCGGTAGCGGAAAAGTGTATTTGGAAAGAGTCAAAGAATCAGATTTTGAATTGGAACCTTTTTTAGCAAAGAAAAACGGGTATTCTTCAAAGCGTGGTAAAGACTCTGCCAAGCCACCCATCACTGTTCAAAAAACAACGCCTAATAATAAGCCGTCCACAACCACATCCAAAGACAATACTACAAAAGCACCTGTAAAAACACAGACGGCTCCACCTGCTAATAAAAAAGCTTCTCCGGTCACACAAACACCTTTAACGCAAAGAAACAATAGCACAGTTCAAAAAAAGCCGGTCACAAAACCTGCTACCAATACAACGAAGAGTACTCCCAAAATAACCAAGCCTGCACAAAAGGAAGAAGTCAACAATACTGTTCAGCCCCCTGTTACCAACAACTGGAAACAGGATGCTACTATAACAACCAGAAAAGCAGATACGCCGATTGTAAAATGGGAACAACCTAGTACCCTAAGAGGCCCGATTCCAAAAGTATTATTGGAACGGGAAAATAATCTTATCAAGACCATATATACCAATGAACAAGTAGCCACAGTAGAAATTTTCGACAATGGCACCATTGACAATGATACCATTTCTCTTTATCACAATAATAAATTGGTGATTAGTCAAGCCAAGCTCACCTACACGCCTCTTCGTTTAAAAATTGATTGTTCAGGAGATCATAAGCGACATGAATTAATCATGGTAGCAGAAAATCTGGGTGAAATTCCACCCAACAGTGCTTTAATGGTGATTACCGCCGGAAAAAAACGTTATGAAGTATTCCTGATTTCTAATGAACAAAGGAATGCAAAAGTGGTCATTGAATATAAACCTGAATGACGCTTATGCTAAAAAAACTTATTCATACCCCAAAATTCGTTTTTCTATTTGATGCCTTAGGTGCTTTACTCACTTGCACACTGATTGGTGGATTACTGGTGTCTTATCAATCCTATATTGGACTTCCCTTCACTTGGCTTTACATACTTGCTTCTATAGCAGCAGTACTAACCATTTACTCAAGTTTATGTGCGGTATTGATTCAGAAAAAATGGAGTCCTTTTTTAAAGGTCATTATCACAGCCAATTCCCTTTATACTTGCCTCACAACTGCATTGATCATCATTTACAGTCAAGAACTCAAAAGCTTAGGCTTCGCTTATTTTATTGGGGAGATACTTGTTTTAATGGGTGTGATTTGGTTAGAGATAAAGGCACTGAAAGCATTACCCAATTAGACTCATACTCTCACGGCACTAAAGTACCGTGCAAGTTCAATTAAATGCATAGTTCTTGATACCTGTCGATTGAAGCTTGTTGCTTGAAGCTTGTAGCTTTCTTGTTCCCTGTTTCTTCTTTCTTGCTTCTTGCCCTACATCTTAATATTCCAAGTTACCGCGGGTATAACAGGGAACAATGATACCTGTCTGGCTGTTACACGCAAATCTCCATTGGATGCTTGCCCTTCCTGATCGAAATAAATAAAATAAGGGTTCAATCTGCTATACGCATTGTACAAACTGAATACCCAACTGGAAGTATACTTTCTTATTTTTTTAGGTGTGGGTGTATAGGTAAATGAAACATCCATTCGATGATAAGGTTTCATACGATACGCATTGATGCGACTATATTCCTGCGTCAACACACTTCCTACAAAATAAAAACGTTCCGGTAATGAGGTAGCATTGCCTGTTCCATAGACAAACACACTGGATACTTTCCATTTTTTTGATAATTCATAAGTACCCACAATCGACATGTCGTGTCTTCTGTCGTAGCGACTCGGATATTTCAAACCATCATTCAAATCTTCAAATCTTCTCCAGGTCCAGCTCAATGTATAGCCAATCCATCCTGTGAATCTACCGCGCACTTTATTGATGAATAATTCAGCACCATAACTCCAGCCCTTTCCAAAAACAAATTCTTCTTCAGGGTCTTTAAGAGAAGGGGTATATCCTTCTTTGTATTCGATCTGATTATTCATGGTTTTGTAGTAAACTTCCAATGAAGTCTCAAACATACCATTGTTGAAATTCCGGAAATAACCGGCTGCATACTGCCAACCTGTTTGTGGACGAACCCTGATGGTGCTGGGTACCCACAAGTCCGTAGGTAATGTTGTACCCGCATTGGTCACTAGGTGGATGTACTGAATATTTCTGGTGACAGCTGCTTTGAAAGACGACAACTCTGACAGAGCATATCGAACTGTTAGTCGAGGTTCCAATCCTCCGTATGCTTTCACAGTTTGTCCGCGACCATACACTACACTATCCAATTTATTACCATCATCATCTCGTTGGAACAAAGTATACCTGCCTATTTGCTGAAACACACTGTATCGTAATCCTGCATTCACTTTGATCTTATCAGAAAGCTCCCAATCATCCTGTATATAAACCGCATATTCGTTTGCTAATTTTCTACTGGCGTTATTGGGCTCAAAAATTACAGAATCCTGACTGCCGCTAACAATATTGGGTAGAAAGCTATGGTGGGTGTATTGTAACCCAAATTTCAGCTTGTGTTCCGGTACCGGATAAAAATCAAAATCCGTTTTCAGATTGAGGTCACGGATACCGGATGACAAATTGATGTTGAAATCATTTTGTCTACCTGCGAGTTCAAATTTATAATCATTATAAACGGCAGTAGTATTCGCAAATAATTTTTTATTGAATACATGATTCCATCGAAGTGTAGCCGTAGAATTCCCCCACGGTATTCTGGTACTGAAAGAACGTTGGGTATTATTGAAGGTAAATTTATCCCTACCGAAATATCCACTCAGGTACAACACATCTTTTTCTGAAAACCGATAATTCATTTTTGCATTCAGGTCATAGAAGTAATACCCTGAGCCATAGAATTCACTTTCCTTACTGATAAAGGGTTTAGATAAAAGATCCACATAAGTTCTTCTGGCTGATAAAATGTAAGAGGCTTTGTTCTTCTTCAAAGGTCCTTGAATCGAAAAACGAGAGGCGATCAATCCAATACCGGCATCTATTTGTGTTTTGTTGTTATTGCCTTCTTTCATTGCCACATCTACCACGGAAGACAAGCGACCTCCATATTGAGCAGGCATCCCCCCTTTGATCAATGTAACATTTTTAATAGCATCGGCATTGAAAATAGAGAAGAAACCAAAAAGATGACCGGTATTGTATACAACTGCGTCATCCAATAAAATCAGGTTTTGATCCGGTCCGCCACCACGCACATAGAACCCTGCATTCCCTTCTCCGGCATTACGTACACCCGGCAAGAGTTGTAATGTTTTCAAGGGATCCACTTCTCCCAAAAAAGCAGGTAAGGCTTTCGCCGTATTCATGCTCAACTCAATCTTACCCATCTGAGCAGTCTTGACATTGTTCTCGCGCTTTCTGGCAACAACTGTCACATTGCTAATGACAGCTGTATTGGGTAACAATAAGATATTCTGCTGGATGTCTTTTTTCAGATCAATCGTCAATTCTGCGGTTTGGTATCCGATAAAAGAAACCAAGAGACGGTATACCCCTTTCTCTAAGGAGATAGAGTAGAAACCGTATTGATTACTCTGAACTCCTTTCCCTTGTCCAACCACTTGTAAGTTAGCGCCAATTAAAGTCTCTCCCGTTAAAGAATCTTTCAGATAACCATTCAACGTTACTCTTTCTTGGGCAGATAAGATGGATACAATAAGAAAAGACAGCACTAAACAACAAATACGCATACCATAAAAATATCACTGCGTAACCTTAGCGATCTTTTGTTCTCTGCAGTGAACTAACTTGTCTGCTACCACAGAGGACAAGAGATAACGGAGATTTCCGCAGAGTGGTTATAATTTCCGGAAATCAATAGAATCTTTTACTTCCCCACAGATCAGCATTTTTTTAGGAAGGTATGGATTACGGATATCAGAGGAGTTGCTCAACCAAAATGCCCCGGCATCATTGAATGCCATTGGACAATACTGATGATATACGACTGCTCTATCATATTTAACAGTACGAATCAGATCATATAATTGTTCGCTCAATACTTGAAAAGATTTACGGCGTTCTTCGATATCTTTTTCTTGCTTTACCGCTGTAAGTTCATTGCTAATACCTGTTGTATAGGTTTTAGCCGTTGATACGATATTGGAATCAGCTTTTAATTCACTCAATACTCCTACAACATCATTTATGTCAGCGATCAATTGTTCTGTACCCTTGGTGATCAACGTATCATTTTCCTTGATAAACTGGTCTTTTAGTTGGAAATAACTATCCAACATCTTTCCAAATATCAGATTGAAAGTATCAGAATTGGCACTTTGTCCGAGTGGTACCTGTGGAGCTTCTGTTACCGCTGCTTTTTCATCATTTCCGCCACAAGCGGCTAAAAACAGAATGGTAGCCAGTGTCAAAATCCTTTTCATGGGTAAAATTTTGCACAAATTTACAGCAAATTGAAATGGCAGCCGTTTGCAATTACCTTTGCGCTCCTAAACCATTGTTAAGAAATGTTGATCGGCTTACAAAATGTGACTTTTGAATTTGGTGCCCGTGTAATTGTGGAAGATGCTACCTGGCATATACAACCCGGTGATCGTATCGGATTGATTGGGTATAACGGTACCGGTAAATCTACCCTATTGAAAGTTTTGGTAGGAGAATATACCCCATCCAAAGGATCTGTTGAAAAGGGGAAAGATACCACCATTGGTTATCTACATCAGGATCTATTAAGCTTTGATACCAATGATACCATTACCGAAGTGGCTTTGGGCGCATTTGAACGCGTACGTCAGGTAGAGAAAGAAATTGAAACACTCGGATATGAATTGGAAAAAGATCCGGAGAACAATGATCTATTGATTCGTTATACCGATGCATTACATGAATTGGATGTGTTGGATGGATACAATATTCATCATAAAGCCGAAGAAGTATTACATGGCCTTGGATTCAGTAATGAAGACCTAGTCCGCCCTTATAAAGAGTTTAGTGGTGGATGGCGGATGCGTGTTTTATTGTGCAAAATGATTCTTCAGCAGCCGGATGTTCTTTTGTTGGATGAGCCTACCAACCACCTCGATCTTCCTTCGATCGAATGGCTGGAAAAATATCTCCTCCATTATCAAGGTAGCGTCGTAATTGTAAGCCACGATAAATTTTTCTTGAACCGAATGGTGAACAAGATCGTGGAAGTGTACCAACAGCAACTGCATATTTATTCAGGCGATTATAACTACTATGAAACAGAGAAAGCTTTGCGTATAGAAATGCAACAAAAAGCTTTTGAGAATCAACAGGACTATATTCGTCAGCAAGAACGTTTTATTGAACGATTCAAAGCCAAAGCCAGCAAAGCAGCTCAAGCACAGAGCATTCAAAAGCGACTGGATAAAATTGAGAAAATTGAAGATGTAAAACTAGAGCGCCCGGATTTACGTATCAACTTTCAATTGGAAAAAGTCCCCGGCAAAGTATTGGTGGAATTGAAAAATGCCAGCAAAAGTTTTGGTAAGATCAAAATTTTAGAAGCAGCACAGGCAGAAATTGAACGAGGTGATAAGATCGCACTTATTGGCGCGAACGGAAAAGGTAAATCTACGGTGTTACGAATGGTGGCAGGTAATGAGCCATTCGAAGGACAACGTGTATGGGGACATAATGTCGAAGAAAGTTTTTACGCTCAACACCAATTAGAAGCACTTACATTGACCAATACCATTTTGGAAGAGTTACAACAATGTGGCAGTAAGAAAACAGATGTGGAACTGCGTGCATTGTTAGGTGCTTTTCTGTTTAGTGGTGATGATGTAGACAAAAAAATAAGAGTATTAAGTGGTGGAGAAAAAGCACGTGTGGCATTGGCGAAAACCATAGTGAGTAAAGCCAACTTTTTGATGCTTGATGAACCTACCAACCACCTCGATATGCACTCGGTTGAATTATTGGCGGAAGCATTGAATAAATATGAAGGAACCATCATCCTAGTGAGTCACGATCGTTATTTCATTTCTAAAACAGCCAATAAGATCTGGGAAATTGTAGATCACCAGATCAAAGAATTCAAAGGTACTTATCAGGAATGGGTGGAATGGAATGAGCGAATGGAGAGAATAAAAGAGGAAGAAGCAAGAGGGAAGAAACAAGAGACAAGGAAGAATCCAGAAACAGAGAATAAGCCCCTGGTTGAAAACAAGAAAGTGGAAATTGTTGAACCTGTGAAACCAACTCCCGCTAATCAACCGATTGATAGAGAAAAACAGAAGGAGTTACAGAAATTAAAACGGAGACTCCGTAATCTTGAAACAGAATTAGACAATGCGAAGCAAGAGAAAATACAATTGGAAGCTGCGCTCGGAGATCCATCCAACTATTCAGACCCCAAAAAGTTTCAAGTGCTGGAAGCTCAATACAAGCAAGCCCAACATAAGTGGGATGTGATGAATAAAGAGTACGAGGAAGTGTTTGAAAAAGTGATGGAAGCAGATGTTTGAAAATTCAAAAGTAAAAAGTCAAAAAAGTAATTAATCAAATCAATAACAGATATGATATGATCCATCCATTACTAGTTATTATGATTGTGTTATTCAGGATCGCTGAACCTGAACCTCATCAGATTCTGTCGGAAGATTATCATTTTTTAGTGACTGATGGTATCATAAAAAAATTAAGACAACGCAATGACACTTTGTTTGAAATACAATGTTATCCTGACTGGTCTTGTGTTGAAAAGCCTGTGCATCAGTATAGAATTATTCGTATTGAAACAGCAGCCCCGATAACAGTTCTTTATTTAGAAAGCCTAGACAGCATTACACTTTCAACCGACCCCTACCCTGCCAACCGCTTCTCGTTATTAGCTATTAATAAATCGGATAGCAATAAAATTGGATACTTGGATTTGAATCGAGGATTCACTAGAGCTGATATAGATACCATGCGGCTTGATCCACTATCCTTAAAAGATAAATTTTTTTTCAGTTGGTACGGCAATCGTTATTTGAAAGTATTATCTGTTAACAGAAAAATGAAAACGAAAGAAGATGCACAATCAATTCTCGATTTAGTAAAGAGTGGTAGATTTAAAACCCTGATTGACCAATATCAAAAAACAGCCCCGAGTGATCTGTATGGGTCAGGACTTACAGCAGAATTATTCACCCGCGCTTGTATAGAAAAAAAGATTGATCCGGTTGGGGCGGGAATTCTCTTTAATAGGTTATCAGTTGGCGAATAACTGTTTGGTTGTTAGTCAGGCGACCAACAACGGCGAGCTGAAGCATAATAATGCAAAAGATTACGTCGCCTGTTGGCCTCAGACATTACTGATATATAATTTGATGAAAACAATGAATCTTTTACAATTTATCTACACAAAAAAAGGCAAGCAAAGCTCACCTCCTATTTTGATTTTTGAATTTTTACTTTTGAATTTTTACTTACTCAAAATACTCCTACTAATCACAATCCGCTGCACTTCACTGGTACCCTCATAAATCTGCGTAATCTTTGCATCGCGCATTAATCTTTCGACATGGTATTCTTTTACAAAGCCATATCCACCGTGTACCTGTACCGCTTCTGTTGAGATCCACATGGCTGCTTCACTGGCATATACTTTGGCCATGGAAGAACTGAGGGTATAGTCTAGCCCATTATCTTTTTCCCATGCCGCTTTTAAACAAAGTAAACGTGCTGCTTCAATTTTAGTAGCCATATCAGCCAACTTAAATTGAATTGCCTGATGATGCATGATCTCTTTACCAAATGCCTTACGTTGCTTACTGTATGCCAATGCCAATTCATAAGCACCACTTGCAATACCCAATGCCTGAGAAGCAATACCGATACGACCACCAGCCAATGTCTTCATCGCAAATTTGAACCCAAATCCATCTTCACCGATTCTGTTTTCTTTGGGCACTTTCACATCTGTCAATAAAATAGAGTGTGTATCACTACCTCTGATACCTAATTTATTTTCTTTTGCAGCTACAGTAACCCCGGGCCAGTTTTTTTCAACGATAAATGCATTGATCCCTTTACTCCCTTTCGCAGGATCAGTTTGTGCAATCACTAAATACACCGAAGCAGAAGAACCATTGGTGATCCAGTTTTTGGTACCATTCAATAAATAATGATCTCCCATATCTTCAGCAGTGGTACGCTGACTGGTAGCATCACTACCCGCTTCAGGTTCACTTAACAAGAAAGCACCTATGTATAGTTCTCCATCCTTACGACCCTGAGCCAATGGAGTCAGGTATTTTTGTTTCTGCTCTTCGGTACCAAATGTTTCCAATCCCCAACAAACCAAACTATTATTCACGCTCATACAAACACTGGTACTCGCATCTATCTTACTGATTTCTTCCATAGCGAGCACATAGCTAACGGTATCCATACCCGCACCACCATATTTAGGGTCTACCATCATACCCATGAAACCTAATTCAGCCAGTTTCAATATCTGTTCTTTGGGGAACTGTTGTTTTTCATCACGCTCAATGACACCGGGTAAACACTCATTTTGGGCAAAATCACGAGCCGCTTTCTGGATCATTACATGTTCTTCGCTAAGTTGGAATTGCATATGTTTTCTTTTTGGCGCTGCAAAAATAAGCTAACAAACGTTAGGAAAGTAGATTTTTGATTTTTTGATCTTTGATTTTTTGATTTAAATCAAAAAATCAAAGATCACAGATCAATAGTATTTCTTTTGGAGGTTGTTGAGGACACTTTTATCCAAATCATTGATTCGCTTAGTCGTATCCTGCAGGAAATGGCGCTTGAAGGATTGAATGGCCGCACTGGTATCTTTTACATCATAACCTATGATACGTAATGCTTGGATATGATTAAAATTTGCGGGAACAGGTTCTCTGTTTTCATCATACCAAAGACCAAATCCTTTTTCTGCCAATAGTTTCCAGGGGAACCGATAATTGGGATCATTTTTACGGGTGGGGGCAATATCACCATGACCAATAAAGTTGGCGGATGGAATAGCATATTGCTTTTTGAGTCTATCCAACAAGCTCAACAAACTATTGATCTGTAAACTATCAAATGGCTCAAATCCATTGTTGTCTAATTCAATCCCTATGGAGACAGAATTGATATCAGTTTGGTTACCCCACTTTCCAACCCCACCATGCCATGCACGTAGATAATCGTTCAACATATGATGCAATACCCCGCTTTTACATATCACATAATGTGCGCTTACAGAAGTACGGGGAAGCGTGAATGTTTTGAGCGTTTGATCACAAGAATTTTGTGCGGTATGATGGATGATGACAAAAGTAGGCTTACGTAAATTGAAATTGGTTGTTCCCACCCAATACTGAGGCAATAACGCAGAGTCTGAAAATGGATTTTCTTTGGGCAATGCCGCTATCTCTTTGGCATAGGCTTTTACTTTTTGCTTGTATACCTTATTGGTAGACTTATATGGATGCGTTGAACAAGCAATGAAGATGAATACAAAGAGTAATAAAACTGAATTTCTCATATATTGGGTTAAGACTGAAAAATACAAAGAATATGATGATGAAGAATCTGTGTCACTAAATATCTCCTATTTACCTATTTTTATTCAGTGTATTTCTGTGTTCTCTGTGGCAATTGATTTGCCACTGTCCGAAGGACTCCATTGGAGAAGGCACTGAAAAGCACTGAAATAAATGATTCAATATGTCTTTACACTTAGGAAGAACAAGTTTTGGAGATCCTGTTAACAGAGGAAATGTACTATCAAGGGAAGAAGCAGAAGCCTTGTTTCATGAGTGGGTATTAAACCCCAGATTGAAATTACATATGCTTCAGGTTGGACACCTAATGAAATGCTGGGCAGCCGAAAAACTACAGGCTGATGCCGCCACGCAATGGCGTTGGGAAATGGCCGGACTTCTACACGACGCAGACTGGGATCAATGGCCGGAATTGCATTGTAAAAAAATCATTGAAGAACTGGAACAACGCAATATCGATCCGGAGATCATTCGTGCCATCGCCTCTCACGGTCATCATTATTTTGGCGTCATTCCTGAAACCGAAATGGATAAAATGCTCTATGCATTTGATGAATTATCCGGACTTATCCATGCGTATTCATTGATGCGTCCGGGAGGTTATGATGGTATGGATGTAAAAGGCGTCAATAAACGACTCAAAGAAAAATCATTCGCCGCTAATGTTTCACGAGAAGATATCAAAGATGCCTGCGAAAGAGCAGGAATTGATTTGAATGAGCTTATTGCATTTATTATTCCGAGACAGAGGGAAGTGAGTGGTTAAAAGTGAAAGGTGAAAGGTGAAAAGAAAGTCAAAAGGCAAAAGTAAAAATTAAAAATCAGACATCCGACATCAGAAATCGGACATCTGACATCTGATATCGAGATAAATAACTCTTTATGAAAAAAATACTATTATTTATTGCCATCACTGTGTTTAGTGTACTCGTGGTTCGTGCGCAATATATTTTGCCTTTGAAAGAACAAGCCAGAGTGATCGATGAATTATTAGCGGAGCGTTTGAACCATGTATTGCCTAGTTTGATGAAAGAAGAAGGCATTGATCTGTGGATTGTAATTTCCAGAGAGTACAATGAAGATCCGGTGATCAAAACGATGTTGCCTTCTACTTGGATTTCTGCCAGACGAAGAACCATATTGGCATTTTATAACAATCCAAATGGCACAATTGAGAAATATGCGATTGCTCGTTATAACGTAGGAAATGAGATCAAAGCGGCATGGGATATGAATAAATTTCCTGATCAATGGGATGCATTAACTGATTTGATCCAACAAAAGAATCCCAATAAAATCGGATTGAACTATTCTACACATTATGGGCACGCTGACGGACTCACTTTTACAGAACAAAAAGAGTTGATGGCGAAATTACCGACCTCGACTGCTGCAAAAGTAGTGAGTGCTGAAAAACTGGCTGTCCGTTGGTTGGAGACCAGAACGGAAAGAGAAATGCAATTATACCCTCAATTAATTCAAATCACACATGATATTATCAAAGAAGGTTTTTCTGAGAAAGTGATCATGCCCGGTGTGACTACTACTGATGATCTGGTGTGGTGGTTTAGACAAAAGATCAGAGACTTAGGATTGGATACTTGGTTTCATCCTTCCGTATCCGTTCAAAGAAATGATCCGGAGAGTTTTGATCACTTGCGTTCATTTTCCAATCGTCCAAAAGATGAAGTCATTCGTACCGGTGATCTTTTACATGTTGATATTGGCATCACTTATCTAAGATTGAATACGGATATTCAACAGCATGCTTATGTATTACAGCCGGGAGAAAAAACGGCACCGGATTATCTGGTCAAAGCTTTTGAAAAAGGAAATCGTTTACAGGATATCCTCACCTCACAATTCAAAACAGGAAAGACGGGTAATCAAATATTGGCAGATGCATTAGCGCAGGCTAAATCTGAAAATATCCAGGCAGTTATCTATACACACCCAATTGGATTTCATGGACATGCTGCCGGTCCAACCATTGGCTTATGGGATCAACAAGGAGGTGTACCTGGATCAGGAGACTTTCCCCTACACAAAAACACAGCCTATTCTATTGAATTGAATGCTGCATCAGAAATAACACAATGGAAAAAATCCATTCGCATCATGCTGGAGCAGGATGGATTTTGGGATGGTAAGCAATTCAGGTACATCAGTGGCAGACAAGTAAAACTACTGACCATACCATCACATGCATCACATATCGGCGATTGATTGTTATTGCATAGGAATCGATCAGCATTAAAAAGGATTCAATGAATCAATTTCTTTCTCAGGAATATTGGAATAACAGGTATTTACAACATCAAACAGGTTGGGATATTGGCACTATTTCAACACCGCTCAAGGAATACATCGATCAATTGTCTGATCAACAAATCAGCATTCTCATTCCCGGAGGCGGTAACAGTTACGAGGCATTGTATTTATTGGAACAAGGATTTACAGATGTTACTGTTATTGATTTAGCACCCGCCGTAACAGAAAAATTAAAAAAACAAACTGAATCCTATCAATCACATATAAAAATTCTCACCGGAGATTTTTTTGAATTAACCGGACAATACGATCTCATCCTAGAACAAACATTTTTCTGTGCCATCGATCCGGCATTAAGAGAACATTACGTTACCAAAATGTCGGAACTACTAAAGCCCAAAGGCAAATTGGTTGGTGTATTGTTCAACAGGTCTTTTGAAGCTGGTCCACCTTTTGGTGGAAGCGAAGCAGAATACAGGGCGCTATTCGCTTCAACATTTCATCAAATTCACATAGAGTCCTGCTACAACTCCATTAGTCCACGTTCAGGTAGTGAGTTGTTTGTAATGTTGAGGCCGTAGGCCTTAGACTATAGTCCATGGTCCATGGTCCATAGTCCATGGCTAATAGTTGAAGGAACGGATGCTCGATTTACCATATGCTATAACCCATTTGCTATCGACCATGGACCATAATAGACTAAGTACTATGCTTAATAATCGCATCAAAGCTGTTAATGCCTATGATTTTCTCCGTGATATATCCTTCTGCGTAGCCCACCCCTATTCTTTTTCCCAGCATCATGGCACGTGCTTTTACGGTTTCTAAGAATTGAGGGGTTGAAATATAGGTTTGAGGTTCGTTACCGCCGGTACTATTGAATTGTGTAGTATACGCCAAGACAGATTCAATCTTTTTGTCCATGTATGCGGTGATATCGACAACAAATGATGGCTGAATAAAACGATCTTGTATGTAATGAAAAACATAAGTAGGTCGCCATGCTTCTTGTTTTACATCATCCAGTATCGTTTCAATTTTTCGTAATCCTGATAAAAATGCTGCATCTGAAACCAGCTTAGCACTGCGTCCATGATCCGGATGTCTGTCCTCCGGCGCATTGGCCAAAACGATCTCAGGTTGGTATTTCCGGATCATTTGAATCACAAGTCGCTGATGTGTTTCATCATTTTGAAAAAATCCATCTGCCATACCCAGGTTTTCTCGCACTTGTACACCTAGAATTTTAGCAGCGGCAGTGGCTTCCTGTTTACGGGTTTCTGCGGTACCACGCGTACCCAATTCACCGCGCGTAAGATCTACAATACCTACTTTCTTTCCTTCTGCCAGTGCAGCGAGAATAGTGCCTGAACAACCCAGTTCAACATCATCCGGATGAACGCCAAACGCCAATATATCCAGTTTCATATTTATTGATTGAATGACAAAGGTAAGGTTTGCATTTGCATAAATAAGATAGGGTATTCGTTTGAACACCCTATCTCATCCATTCGGTCACGACAGTGATATTAGTAATAATAAAACAGTGTATTGGTTTCAATCACTCCACCCGATGGATCCTGATACAAGAATTTCTTTGTCAATGGTTTTGCCTGTTGATCATACGTGAATTGACTATTAAAAGTGGTGATCACACCATTGCTCTCTCTTTTCACGATTCGTTTACCGGGATTATTTTTCATGCGAACAATCCCATAATAATAGGGTATTTGTCTAATCAACTCTTCCGCGTTGAATTTATTATCATAGTCTAAGTATTCAACAGTCATGTGTTTGACCAATTGTCCGGTGAATCCATCCACAACATGGGTCACTTCTTTTTTCAAATTATCATCCGGATAAAAACTATAACTATGTTGAGCACTGAATTCATACCCTCTGGCAGCTCCGTTATAATTGTAGATTTCCATGGAAGTGAGCACATCATTTGTGTAATTGAAGAATTTATATGAAGATTTATGTTGATTGATGTATTGACTAATAGTGGTCACTTTTCCATTTGTATATTGATACAGGTAATACCAACCTTCACTACTATTGATACGTTCACGCCTGCCTGTGGCATCATATTTAAATTCATAATTTACCCCATCTCCTGCCGCCGTATCGATATTATTCACCAGTTTTGAGATACGTCCATCTGCGAGATAATACAATGAATCATATGCTCCGGTATCATATATCAGTTTAGATAATTTACCGGTGGGTTGTTGCGGTTGAGGTGGCGGTAATTGTGGTGTAACGGACTGCTTCTTACAAGCAGTAAACATCAGACTTAACACGATGAGTGTTGATGTTATGATTTGTGGGATTTGTTTCATTTTTACGAATTATAACAACAAAACTATCCTTACGATCTACCCCTCACTATCGCATAAGAATGTGGTTGATGATGAACGGAAATTATGAGTAAAAAAAAGTCCCGCATGTTGTACAAGCGGGACTCTTAATATGGTTGAAGTTGAAATTATTTCTTCTTCTCGTAACGCTTCTTGAATTTATCGATACGACCTGCTGTATCAACCAGCATGTTTTTACCGGTATAGAAAGGGTGAGAAGTGTTAGAGATCTCCAATTTGATAACCGGATACTCATTACCATCTTCCCAAACGATGGTTTCTTTTGAAGATGCAGTTGAACGGCTCAGGAATGAATGTCCATTACTCATATCCTTGAACACTACAAAACGATAATTTTCTGGATGGATACCTTGTTTCATAATTTTTATTTTTAGGTGGTACGGATTTGGCCGTACGCTTATTTTTAAGGACTGCAAAAGTAACGAAATGCGGCTTATTTGCCAAAAAATGAACGGTTAAGTGTCAAGAATGAAGGTACAAGACTCAAGAAAGGTTCAAGAATTCAAGTATTTTTTAGCTTTTCATATTGATGTATTGGAGGGGGATACCAAATCCGCCTGCATTACATTTTGCTATAACTTCCTGTAAATCATCAATTTTCTTGGCAGTTACCCGGATAATATCGTCCATGATAGCCGCTTGCACCTTCAAACCGCTGTCTTTGATCATTTTGACAATCTTTTTGGCGTCTTCTTGCTTCAGACCATTGCGAACCGGCACTTCCTTTTTCACCACTTTACCGCTGGGATAGGCGTCTTTCGAAAAATCGAAGGCATTGCCATCAATACCCTGCTTAATGGCCCGACTAATGAGTACATCAATCAGTTGCTTCATTTTCATGTCACTCTCTACTTCCAGAGAAACGATAAAATCTTTCTTATTCAGTTCAACAGAAACAGGAGAATCTCTAAAGTCGAATCGACCCGCAATTTCTTTTTTTACCGTATTAATGGCATTATCAAGTGTTTGCAGGTCTACTTTGCTGGCTATGTCAAAAGAAGGCATGGTGTTGTTTTTTGCAAAGATAGGGAGGTTGGGGCATGGTCCATAGTTCATAGTCCAAGGTTGATGGTCCATAGTCCATGGCTAATAGACTATGAATTTTTAAAAACGTACCAATTAAATAAAGATGATCCTTACTTAATCAGTAGAACAGCCCCCAATAACTATGGACCATTGACCATGATCCAAAAAAAGGCCCCGATAGACATCGGGGCCGCCTTCTATATAATGCACATGAGAAAAAAACAAAATTGATACAGCTAAATTGACAGCTAAGCACTACATAAAATTGTCAAATAAGGATGAACGGAGTCATTTTAGGTCGAATGGAAAATAGTATCTATTCTACCGCTAAACTCCGTTCATCAATCTGTCCATTAATTACCTCCACCGATACTCACGCGGTTCTGTTCTTCATTCGCACCGCCTCTTTTACGTTGAGCTGCTGTTTTACCTTTGCTAAAACGGTAAGTAAAACTCAAATTCACCACTCTACTATCTCTCGCCTGACGGATCGTTACATCTACGTTCTGATATCTGCTGTATCCACGGAATTGTTGTGTATAGAGGACATCACGTACCACCAATCTGATGGTTCCTTTATTTTTCAATACCTGCTTGGTAAAGCCAACATTAATAGCACCCATCGATCTCATGGCCAATACTCCTTCTACTCCACCGCTGCGGTAAAATCCACTCAATTCAGCACCCCAACCTTTTGGTAAAGTAAATTGGTTAGAAATATTCGTCATAAAAGTTGCACCTCCTACTGATATTTCTCCGCCGTTTACAACACCTGTGAATTTGTTATAAAATCCATTCATGTAAATATTGGTTCTAAACCATTTTGTAATAGGCATACCCAGACTCACAGAAGCGCCTATATTTTGTCTGCGTGCAATATTGCTCTTCTTTACAAATGAACTATTGGTACTATCAATCTGCTCCAGTACATCTTGAAGAATATCATTGGTAGTGCTATAGTTGATAGACGTATTCATGATTCCTTTGAAAGTATGATTCAACTCGATATTATGACTGAACTGTGGTCTCAGGTATGGGTTACCCACCTGGTAAGTATATTTATCCAGGAAGTAATAGAATGGATTCAAATCCTGATAGTTCGGGCGATCAATACGACGACCATAACTCAAAGCAAACTGATTTTTTTCGTTCGCTGTGTAACCGATATACATGGTTGGAAATACCTGTGTATAGTTGCGTTTAAATACTTCTCCGGTTGTTAATTGATTACCGGTAATATTGGTATTCTCTGCACGAAGTCCTAATTGTACACTCCACTTTTTATTGAATTGTTTATTCAAATTCAGATAAGCTGCATTGATATTTTCTTTGTAGAGAAAGTGATTGCTACGGGTAACATCATTTACAAATGAAGTACCATTCCAATTGGCATATTGTGCATCATTGTCTGTATTCACATAACTGCTTTTCAATCCGGTCTCTAATTTCATTTGTCCTTTGAGTGATTGAGCGTAATCTGCTTTCAAACTATAAATATTGATCGCTGCCGGTAAGATACCACGTAAGATTTCTTTGGGTGATTTGATATTGCCTGAATGATCATAGAAATCATTGATCAACATTTGGGTATTGTCTTGTGTGTATCTGATATAATCAGCATCAACAGTCAATTCTCTTCCGGTACTATCAAATACATGACGCAGATTCATATTCACACCCACATTGTTAAAATGAAGATGTACATCATTAATGGCTTGTGTACGTGTTACCAAAGCTCCCATTGGATCTTTGATAAAAGTTGTATTGTCTGTGTATTCAATACCTTTACTATCGTAACCATTTACAACCAATCCCAAAGTGGTTTTCTTATTCATAAAATAATCAAATCCGGCTTTGTAATTATAACTTTTGAACTCACGCTGGTTGTCAGCGAATTGATCAAAAGAAGATAATAAAGCATTGGTATTTTGATTGCGGAAGTTTCTGTCGATCTTCAGTGCTCCGAAATTTTCATTATAGTTATGACTTGCATTTCCGAAGAAATTCATTTTTCCTTTTCTATAATTCAGGTTCACACTATTATTGGTTTTCGGAAGCACACCTTGCGTATATCCGGAAGTGATACTGGCATTATAACCCATCACTTTTGTCTTTTTAGTCTTGATATTGATCACACCTGAATTACCTGAAGCATCAAAACGTGCCGGTGGATTGGTCATGATTTCAATAGACTCAAGATTGGAACTCGACATATTGTTCAACATATTGGCGAGATCTTGTGCTCCGAGATAAGTGGGTTTGCCATCCAACATCACGACCACACCTTGTTTGCCTTTCAAACTGATATTGCCATCCTTATCTACAGCAATACCCGGAGATTTTTCAAGTACTTCCATCACAGTAGCACCTGCATTGGTGGGAGATGCATCAACATTAATGATGGTTCTATCCAATTTCTGCTCAATCAATGGCTTTTTAGAACTTACCACTACAGCCTGCAACTCCTTCGAAGCATTCACCAGGGTAATCGGTTTTAACGTGTAGACTTGGCCATTCGCCAAATCAAAAGATTCACTGTAATATTTGGCATAGCCAACAGACTGAATCACCACCAGGTATTTACCTGCGGCTAATTTTTCAACTTCAAACTGACCGGTCTTGTCCGTAACAGCCAGTTTTACCACTGCTGAATCTTTAGCGCGTAGTACACCTATCGAAGCGGCTTCTACTGCTTTTTGACTACCGTTTACGGTACCGTTTACTTTTCCGGTTTGTGCCTGAGCCGTCATTGACATGGTCGTTAGTCCGATTGTGGCGAGCAGGGTCATCAACTTTCTCATACTTAGTTTATTTAAAGGTTTTTAGTTCTCGTTGTTGCTAATTACAGAACAAAACTATGTACTATGTTTTGCATAGTACATAGTTTTATAATGAACGGTGCTTTACAAGGATGAGCGGTAACAGACTTTAGACAAGTAAAAAGTCGACAAAAAAAGTCGCCTAACTGATTGATTATCAGATAGACGACTCCAGATTACAGTTGAGGCTAGGGTATTATTTAGAATACTTTCCGAACCAATCTTTGGCTTTGAATATCAATAAAATACCTGCAATGATCATCGCAAAGGAAATCAGTTCGGCCTGTGTAGGCTGAAATGGAAGGTCTTCATATTTGGTATTCACCCGAATTTTTTCAATAAAGAAACGCTCCAGACCATTCAAGACCAAGTAGAGACCGGAAAGCTGTCCGGCTATTTTGAGTTTTTTACGGTAATACCATAACACACCAAAAAGAATCATACAAGCGATGATCTCATATAATGGTGTAGGGTATACAGCCGGGATCAATTCATTACAGTACGGACCTTCGCAACCTGCTATAGGCTTGCCCTCACCAATTACATTGTGTGGATAGTTGTAAGCCCACATCCAATCAGGTATCCAACTCAATGGTTTGGGGTTTGTATTCACAATACCCCAATCTCCATCACCACTAACCTGACAACCTACTCTTCCAAATGCATATGCAAACATCATGGTAGGTGCCATGGCATCGGCAAGATGAATAACGTTGATCTTTCTTTTTCTAGCATATAAAACAATGGCTACGCCTGCACAAATCAATCCACCATAAAATGTGAGTCCGCTAAATGAGATCAAAGCTCCGATCGGATCTTTTGAAAACTCATTCCAGTTCTCCAGGTTATGAAACACTTTGGCACCCAGAAAACCAAAGATCGCCGCATACAAAACAATATCTCCTACTCTATCGTGCGGCCAAATTCTGATCACACGTTCTTCCGGCTTATCTAATTTTTGTTTTTGTTTTTCCCACCATTTCAATCCGCCAAAAACCAAGCCTACCAACAATCCCATTGCCAAGCTCCCTTTTGATGAAAGGATAAATGCCTGAGGATCATTAAAAGCATCATCAGTTACAAAAGCGCCGATGATTTTATATCCAAAAACAAAACCCAATAAAAAATTGATCAATAACTCGCTGAAAGAAGCCGCTGCGCCCACGAATATTTTCTCTTCCGTAAAAGTGAACAAACCTTGGTTTTGTTTTCGTTTCAGTTCGAGGGTCAGTATCCAGGCAGAGAGAATAAAAGACAGTGCTACAAAAAAACCAAAACTGTTAACCAGCTTTAATCCTTCCAATTCTATTCCGAAAATGTCTTTAAAAGCGTAGTATAAATTAGGATACATAGTCAGTTAGTCTATAGTTCATGCAAAGTTTGAGTGCTGCAATGATAACTAGAAATTATGATACGGAAAGCTGCTTTCATACATACAAAAAAGAGGCCCTGCCGAAGCAGAGCCTATACTTACTAACCCATCCGTGAACAAAACTAAGGTAAAAATTAATTGCAATGTTCATCAAAAACCGAAATCAAATGCTGCGCAATCACCTGAGCAGGACGACCTTCAATCTGATGACGCTCCACCATGCTCACCAACTGTCCGTCTTTGAACAAAGCGATAGCAGGAGATGATGGCGGATAAGGTAAGGTATGCTTACGCACCTGGTTCACTGCCTCCATATCAAAACCGGCAAAACTAGTGGTCAATCTGTCCGGACGCTTTGTTGCATTCTGAACTGCCATCAATACACCGGGTCTGCAAGTGCCTGCTGCACAACCACATACGGAATTTATTACGACCAAAGTGGTACCTTCTTGTTTCAAGGTTTCGTCAACCGAAGCTGCAGTTGTCATCTCTTCAAAACCATTATCGGTCAACTCTGCTTTCATGGGTAATACGATCTCTGCGGGATACATAATTGCTTGTTTATTTAGTACAACACAAAATTACTATTAAAAGTTGTAACACTAAAAAAGCTTTAAATCGGTCAATATGTCAATATAATTTCAAAAAGAAGCTATTTTGTCTTACGCGTAGCATCTAAATTGCCATCATGCCTCATTTATGGATCCAAAAAAGCAGTGGTATAGCCTTTGAAGCATGATAGGCGTATTCATTAAAAAACTAAAAACATAAGAATATGACACTTGTAAAACACAACAACGCAGCTTTCAACAATCTCTTCGACGAACTCTTCAACAGTTTCCCTGCAACATGGGGTAGAGATGCACACCAAGCTTATGCATCCATTCCGGTTAACATTCATGAAACCCATGAAGGCTATCACCTGGAATTGAACGCACCGGGTAGAAACAAAGAAGACTTTAAAGTGAATGTGGAAAATGGCTTATTGACCATCAGTTATGAAAAGAAAGAAAGCCAAGAGCAAAAAGATTACAAAACAATCAGAAGAGAATTCAGCTTCCGTTCTTTTAAACGCAGCTTCAGCATTGATGATAAGATCAATGCCGATGGTATCCAAGCCCGTTATGAAAACGGTGTGTTGAAACTATACTTGCCAAAAAAGGAAGAAGTTAAAGTATCTCCTAAAGAAATCTCGATTTTATAAGATTTTCATAGTCGTGTCTACCCAGACACACATGCAGTTGGTTTTGGTTACGCCCCGGATGTCTATCCGGGGCTTTTTTTGTGCTACAGTAATATTTTAGCTTGTTCTGCGACACATGTTAAAAAGCAAAGACATGTTATTCAGATTTTTCATTTTACTGATATCTGCTTTCACTTTCAGTGGAACATCCATTGGTCAGGAGTTACCCAAAAATTCATTGTTATGGATGATCAGTGGTAAAGACCTCTCCCGCCCTTCTTATGTATTTGGCACTTTTCACATGATGTGTAAGTCTGATTTTGCCATCACCGATCCATTAAAAGAGAAACTGAACGCCACCGAACAGTTCTACGGAGAATTGGATATGGATGATCCGGGATTACAAATGTCGATGATGAATAAAATGCGTTTGAAAGATAAAACGCTGAAAGATCTGATGAGTGAAGCAGATTATACTACCCTGAGTGAAAATTTTCAGCGTGTTACAGGCATGCAGTTGCAACTGTTCAATCAGTTTATGCCATTTATGTCATTGAGCTTATTAACATTGAACAGTATTGAATGTTCCGATAAGATTCAGCCTGAAGGTGAGTTTGTAAAGCTTGCCCAACAGCAAAAATTACCCATTCTCGGACTGGAGACCATCGATGATCAGATTGAAGCGATCAATAGTCAGCCGCTGGATTCACAGTTACATTCCTTGAAAAAAATGGTACTGGCTTATGACAGCGTGAAACAATCGATGAACAAAATGATCGCTGTGTACAAAGAAAACAATGTTGACAAACTATATGATTTTATCAGAGCGAATAGCAATGGAGATGACCGTTTTGAAACCGAAATGTTAGCAAAGAGAAATAAGAGATGGATCCCCATTATAGAAAAAGCGATGCATGAAAAGCCTAGCTTTTTTGCCGTAGGTGCGGGTCATTTAGGCGGCAATGAAGGGGTATTGGAACTACTGCGAAAACAAGGATATACACTCACTCCTGTATTGTACTAATTTAGCCGCATGTCTAACGAGAAGGAATTCATTGCACTGCTGAATGAACACCAACGCATTATACATAAAGTGTGTAATCTTTATATGGATGCACATGCCGATCGTGAAGATTTGTTTCAGGAAATCACATTGCAGGCATGGAAGGCATATGGTAATTTCAGAGGTGATGCGAAATTCTCTACTTGGCTATATCGGGTAGCACTGAATACGGCCATTACTTTTTTTCGAAAAGAAAAAAGACAACCGGATATTTTTTCTACTGAAACAATACCCGACTTCAACGCAACTGATGCTTATGACCCTATTGAAGAACAAGTAAAAGCCATGTATGCTGCGATCGGTGAATTATCAAAGATTGATAAGGCCATCGTCATGCTATACCTGGAAGACTATAGTTACAATGATATTGGTGAGATGATGGGTATTACTGCGAATAATGTGGCAGTAAAGATGAACCGCATCAAAACAAAATTGAAAGAATCCACACAAAAATATATGACCCCCGCATAAATGAAGTGTTATGGAATTGGATGAACTAAAATATCAACTCAATCAAAGACTGGCAACGGATCATGCCAGTAGAAGTAATGCCGATATCTCTGCATTGCTTAAAAAGAAAACGCATTCTGTCATCAGCAAAATAAAACGCAGTCTGATCATCGAAATGGTCTTATGCGTACTATTTTTTGTAGCCATGCTTTACGTTTGTTTCATCACCAACTATTGGTCTATCCGCGTATATTTTGGCGTATTTACTGTATTAACAGTCCTCATGACTCTGGTATTGTACTATTTATACCGTAGAACAGATACATTGAGTGATTCAGATCGCCCCATTAAAGCAAACCTTCAAACCTTGGTGGGTTTATTGGAAGAATTTGTAAAAAGATATTTTCAATTCACCATGGCACTACTGCCGGTTTGTTTTATGTTCTCCATGATCTTATCTTATGCAGATCCTGTTGAAATACCTGAAATTGAAAAATTTTCTGTGAAAGTGTTCACCGCTCGTTGGCAGGTAATGGTGTTTCTGGGTGTTTATATGATTGCCTTGGCCATTTCGGTGTATTATTTCACCAAGTGGTACCTGAAAAAACTATACGGCAATTATTTAACCGAATTGAAACAATACATCGCAGAACTAGATCAATAATTATCGGGCTTTTCGTTTGAGCACAGCAACAGTAAGGCGACTGATACATACCAGCTTTTCTCTTTCATCATAGATCTTGATCTCCCATACCTGCGAACTGGCACCAATATGTACGGGCTTAGCAATACCCGTCACTAAACCACCGCGAACACTACGCAAATGATTGGCATTGATCTCTTGTCCAACACAAATGAGTTGATTGTGATCCACCACCAATGCCGCACCCACACTGCCTAAAGTTTCCGCTAACGCTACCGATGCGCCCCCATGCAACAATCCATAAGGCTGTTGGGTACGATGATCTACGGGCATGGTAGCTTTCAAATAATCTGCTCCCAGTTCAGTAAACAGCATTCCCAGATGTTCACCCATGGTATTTTTTCCCAGTGGTTGAATATCTTCCACGGTTAGGTCTTTTTTAAACCAGATCACTGACATACGATCGCTTATTTTCGAATAGACTGAATAACTGCCTCCGGAAGAAAGGGCGAAGCATCCCCACCATTTTTAAGGATATCACGAACAATGGTAGAAGCCACAGAAGTGTACTTGGGCTCACCGGTTAAAAAAATCGTTTCAATATTTTTATCCAATGTCCGATTCGCATCTGCTATGGTTTTCTCGTATTCAAAATCACTCACGTAACGAATACCCCTTAAAATAAATCTTGCTCCGATTTTTTTACAATAATTGATCGTCAATCCATCGTACACCACACTCTTCACCCTGGGCTCATCGCGATAAATCTCTTTGAACCATTCCATACGTTGCTCCGGACTAAACATCGGAGACTTTGCAGAATTGATACCGATACCCACATAAATCTCATCAAACAAAGGCAATGCCCTGTTGATGATATCAATATGTCCCAATGTAACAGGATCAAAGGTTCCGGGAAACAAGCATATGCGCATGGTAAATATTTCTAACTACGAAGAAAAGGAAGAAAACAGAGAAATAAGAAATAAGAAATGAGAAATTACAAAGTTTATTCCATCTCATTCATTTTATCATTCCTTATTTCTTATTTCTAATTCCTTATTGAATCTTTTCCCTAGCCTTGCTCATTCGCCAACAAATACAACACCGCCATCCTTACCGCCACCCCATTTTCTACCTGATTTAAAATAATGGAGAATGGTCCATCAGCAACATCACTGTCCAATTCCACGCCTCTGTTGATGGGTCCGGGGTGCATGATGACGATTTCTTTACCCAGACTTTCCAATAATTTCCTGTTGATGCCGTATACCAAATTGTATTCACGGAGAGAAGAGAATAAAGGTTGGTTTTGTCTTTCGAGCTGAATACGCAGCACATTGGCCACATCACACCATTGTAAAGCTTTCTTGAGATTGTATTCCACTCGCACATCCAATGCCTGTTCAATGTATTTGGGAATCAGTGTAGGCGGACCTGCAATCGTTATCTCTGCACCCATTTTTTTAAGCAGGTACATATTACTGAGTGCAACACGACTATGCATGATATCTCCAATGATCGCCACTTTCAGTCCCTCCAGTTTTCCCAGTTTTTCTTTCATAGAGAAAGCATCCAATAAAGCCTGGGTAGGATGTTCATTGATACCATCTCCTGCATTCACAATAGCAGCCGGAATATGTTTTGCGAGAAAGTGAGGAGCCCCTGATGCACTATGACGCATCACCACCATATCCACTTTCATGCTGAGGATATTGTTCACCGTGTCTAACAGTGTTTCCCCCTTTGCAGCCGATGATGTGGTTGCTGCAAAATTCAATACATCTGCAGAAAGTCGTTTTTCAGCCAGTTCAAACGACATGCGCGTACGCGTAGAATTCTCATAAAAAAGATTCACAATCGTCACATCCCGCAACGAAGGCACTTTTTTAACCGGACGCTGTAATACCTCTTTGAATTGTTCAGCTGTAGAAAGAATTAATTGAATATCATCTCTTGTGAGATCTTTAATACCAAGGAGATGTTTGGTAGAGAGTTTCATTAAAAATCAAAGTTATGAAAAAAAGGGACAAGAATGAAGGTACAGGGCACAAGAAAGATTCAAGATTTTTAAGGTTCAAGTTTTTAACTGATGGATTGGGGAAGGGCTGTGAATAAAATCGAGTAAGCCCTAGGAAAAAAAGAGACAAGAATGAAGGGACAAGACACAAGGAAGATTCAAGATTTTCAAGGTTCAAGTTTGTTAACCGATGGATTGGGGAAGGGCTGTGAATAAAATCAGGTGTATTCCAATGTATTTCTTGCGCTTAAGCGGTCATTCGAGTACTTATTTTAGCGGGATGTCTGAAGAGCTTGAAGATCGATTTTTACAATTTGCACTGGAAGCCAGAAAGCTTTGCTTTCTGCTACAGAATCATACCATTAACCATGAATACTGCAGACAACTGCTGCGATCATCTTCTTCCGTTGGGGCCAACTACATTGAGGCGTCAGATAGTCTTGGAAAAGCAGATGAAACCATGAAACTGAAAATAGCCCGAAGAGAAGCCAAAGAATCCTGTTTCTGGCTGCGTCTGGTATATATTCCTGAAACCACTCCAGACATAGAAACTAAAAGGGCTATTTTATTAGAAGAAGCCCAACAAATCAAAAAAAAACTTTCCGCCATTCTTCTCAAGAGAGGATGAACTTGATGACTACCAACTATCTACATAATCTTTCTTTTATCGTGAAAATTGAACCTTGTTTCTTTCTTGTACCCTGCACCTTCGTTCTAATCTCTTCCTGGTGCCTTGTCTCTTCCTTGTGCCTTGTCCCTTCATTCTTGTATCTTATACCAGCACTACCTCATCCACCTCATCCCTCTCCTTCCAGCAAACTTTTACTTTCTGGGAGATGATGGTGTCGATGGTTTTGCCGGAGAAATCGGGTTGAATGGGGAGTTCGCGGCTGAAGCGACGATCGATTAGGACGCAGAGTGACACTTTGGAAGGTCGGCCAAAGTCGAGTAATGCATCCAGTGCTGCACGGATAGTTCTACCGGTGTATAACACATCATCCATCAGTATCACATGTTTGTTTTCTAAGCTAAAAGGGATATCGGTACTATTGGCAATATGTAAGCCCTGACGCACATCATCACGATAAAAAGTGATATCCAATTTACCGTATTGAATGGCTCCGGGCTGCACCAAGCCTCGCAACTCAGTAACAATTCGGTCACTAAGAAATATCCCCCTCGGTTGTAATCCAATGATCACCGTATCCTGTAAAGAGGCATTATGCTCCAATATCTGATGTGCCAATCGTTTTACAGTTAGGGTCAGTTGCTGTGCTGATAATATCGTCTTCAAACCAATTTTTTATTAAAAATAATTGCTTTCACTGATACCTGCGATGAATTATTCCGGCTTGGGTGCTTTAATTTGCCGTTCTATGTTCCGGTTGAATGATATTACCCTGGTTCAGTTTCGCAATTATGTGCAGCAATCTTTCCATTTTTCAGAGAGGGTAATCGGTATTTGCGGACAAAATGGTACCGGAAAAACCAATCTCTTAGATGCCATTTATTACCTGAGCTTTTCCAAAAGCTATTTTTCTCGTCCGGATGCACAAAATGTACATCATGGTTCTGCCGGACTCCGTATTCAGGGACAATACGCTGTTGAAGAAAAAAACATGACAGTGACTGCCATCGTTCGGGAAACCGGGAAAAAAGAATTACAACTGGATGGAGAGCCTTATAAAAAATTCTCTGATCATATTGGCACTATCCCGGTAGTCATGATCGCTCCTGATGATATTGAGTTGATCAGTGGGCCGGGAGAAGAAAGAAGAAAATTTCTGGATACACTGATCTCTCAGTTAGATCATGCTTATTTACAACAGTTGATTAATTATCAAAAAATATTACAGCAAAGAAATAGCTTATTAAAGCAAGCAGGTGAATCAGGTCATATGGATGAAACATTACTGTCTATCTTGAATGATCAACTAATTGACAGTGGTAGTTTTCTTTATGAAAAACGAAAAGTCTTTCTGGCGAGTTTATTACCACTGGCTTTTACTATTTATGAACGTATTGCGGGGAAATCAGACGAGCTCTACTTGTCATACTTCAGTCCTTTGGCATCGAGTCAATTCAAAGACCTGCTACAAAACAATCGCGCCAAAGACTTCGCTTTACAACGAACAAGTTCAGGCATTCACCGCGATGACATTATACTATCCATGGGTGATCAATTATTCAAATCAGAAGCTTCACAAGGACAAAGAAAAAGTTTACTGTTTGCGCTTAAACTGGCCGAGTGGCAGATACTCAAAGAAAAAAAAGGCTTCACCCCCATCCTATTGCTTGATGATGTTTTTGAAAAATTAGATGATGCAAGAATGTCGCAATTATTACAATGGGTATGCACAGAAAGTGATGGACAGGTATTTATTACAGACACCCATTCCGAAAGGCTCAAACAACAACTAACTAGTACAAAAGCGGCATTTCATATGATTACATTGTAATGCAAAAGTCAAAAGTAAAAAGGCAAAAGTGAAGGGGCATCTTCTAAAGGCTATGAACTATTAGCCGTCTGCTTCAAGCCATTGCTGTCCGGTAAAAAATCAAATTATTTTCTAGTCTCCTGTAATTGCTGTATTTGAGGTGGCAATAACACTATTTTGAGTATTCCAAGCCCCCTATGTTTTAAATAGGTCAGGTGGTTGCCAGAGGTATTTGTGTTTGCGGATCTTATTGAGTAATGATTTTTCTGGCCATTTTAGGAACGCCCGCAAATCCATATAAGTCATTAAATGTAATCTGATTAAACCTGTTAGGTTGGTGAAAGCCATTTTAGATTTACTTCCTTGTTTGATTATTTTTAAAATCAGATCAGCGATTAATGCACACCAAATCTGTATTTTGATAGCATTAGCATTGTCTCCTAAGAAATATTGGAGCTCATAATTCTGTTTGATGCGTTTAAAAAAAGTTTCAATCTGCCATCTTTGGCGGTAATAATTAGCTACAGTTATGGCTTTTAGTCTTCT